>JAIVTZ010000284.1:0-5473 GCA_049188105.1 Deltaproteobacteria bacterium
GTGGCGGTGTTGCGGGACGGCGGGCGGCGGGCGTCCGGGCGCGGAGACGGAGACGGGCGGGTCAGCCCGAAACGAACGGGTTGGTGGCCTTTTCGCGACCGATGGTGGTCTCCGGGCCATGGCCGCAGATGACGCGGGTATCGTCGGGCAGGGTGTAGAGCTGGGAACGGATCGAGCGCTCGAGGACCGGAAAGGAACCACCCATGAGGTCGGTGCGGCCGATGGAACCCGCAAAGAGCACGTCGCCGGCCACGACCAGCGGTCCTTCCACACCGGAGACGACAAAGCAGACACCTCCCGGTGAGTGCCCGGGCGTGTGTCGCACCTCGAGCTCGAGGCTTCCGACAGACACGGTGTCACCGTGTCGCAACATCAGATCGGGTTCCGGAGGCGCGTCCACTTCGAGCCCGAACATCTGCGCTTGGAGGGGCGCGTTGCGGTAAAGCTCGATCTCGTCGGGGTGCAGGCCGATCGACAGCTCGCCTCCGAGAAGACGGAAGACCTCGGCGGTGCCGCCGACGTGGTCGAGGTGGCCGTGGGTGTGGAGGATCATGGTCGGCCGCAGCCCGCTTGCGCGGACCCGGTCCGCAATCCGTTCTCCCTCCTCGCCGGGGTCGATGACCGCCAGCTCGCCGGCGTCTGCATCACCCAGCAGCACACAGTTAGCCTGAATCGGACCGACCGCGAACACGTCAAGAAAAAGCGAAGCCATCTATGCCTTTCAGTTTTGAGTTCTTAGTTTTGAGTTTTGAGTTGTTCGCCACGCGTCCCGAATCGCGTTCAGGGCGGATGGAAAGAACTCAAAACTCATAACTCAAAACTCATAACTCTCTCAGAAAACTGTTTCAACGAGCAGCCCCATCAGCTTGGCGAGCTTTCCGGCCGCCTTTTCGCCCTCTTCGAGGACCTCGGTGTGGGTCAGGGGGCGGTCGACGAGGCCGGCCGCGGGGTTGGCGGCGAAGGACAGCACCAACACCTTCATCCCCATGTGGCGGGCGGCGATGACCTCCGGGACCGTCGACATGCCCACCACCGAGCCGCCGAGGGCACGCAGCATCCGCACCTCCGCCGGAGTCTCGAACGAGGGGCCGAGGACCGCCGCGTAGACACCCTCGTGGACGGTGAACCCGGCCGCCTCGGCCGCCTTCCGCGCCATGCTGCGCAGCGCCGGGTCGTAGACCTCGCTCATGTCCGGAAACTGGGGACCGAACTCGCGCCCCCACTCCCCGACCAGCGGATTGACGCCCTGGAGGTTGAGGTGGTCGGTGATGACGACCAGCGAACCGGTCTCGATCCCCGGCACCAGCGCGCCGGTCGCGTTAGTGGCGATCATCACCTCCGCGCCGAGAAGACCGGCCAGCCGAATCGGCGCCACGACCTCTTCGGGTCGATAACCTTGGTAGAGGTGGAAGCGGCCATTGAGGACCATCAGGCTCTCGTCGTCCCGGCGCCAGAGGGTCACGGTTTGCTTGTGCCCCATCAGGGTATGGAGTGGGAATGGCAGCACGTCGTCGAGGCCGATCTCCTCGGCCGCCTCCCACCCCGGCACCTCGAGGCTCAGACCCGAACCCGCGACCAACAGACCACGCATGCGACCGGGCTGATAGCGCTCGCGAAACGCCTCTGCGACACGCCGCATGTCCTCCGGGGTCAACCGCGAATTCATGGCCGGAAGGCTAGCACATGCACGGATTTCGAATTTCGAATTTCGAATTTCGAATTTGACGTCCCCAAGCTAGAAACCGACGCCGGGAAGCGCCAGTCGGCGTGGCGATGTCGCGGAGGGCCGGCCAGTCAACGATCTTCCGGTACGAGGAACCCGACCGTGCTCGCCACGCGGAGCGTTTCCAGCACCGTCGACGCGCCCCAATCAGCCTCGAAGGCCATCTATCACTCCCACCTCTCGGAAAGTCGCGGTGGGCGGGGAAGGGCGTCGACAAACGTGCTGCTTCGAAGTCGGCAACCCAAACCTGAAACGCAACGGAGGAGACCCGCGGGTGGGAGTGTGGAAAATTCGAAATTCGAAATTCGAAATTCGAAATCTGTATCTGGTGACGTTGGTCGCTACCACCCAGCGGCCGGTTCTGGTACCTTGGCGCCCGCAATGCCGCGGATCCGCCTCCAGTCGTTGAAGCTCGCCGGATTCAAGTCGTTTCCGGACGAGGTGGAACTCACCTTTCCGGGGAAGATGTCGGCGATCATCGGTCCCAACGGATGCGGCAAGTCCAACGTGGTGGATGCCATCCTGTGGGTGCTCGGCGAGCAGAGTCCCTCACTCATGCGCCTCAAGCAGATGGGGGACGTGGTCTTCTCGGGAGCGAGCTCCCGACCGCCGGCCGGCGCCGCCGAGGTGACCCTGGTCCTCCAGTCGGACGACGGTCACTGGAAGGAGACCGACGGCCGCATCGAGGTGCAGCGAAGGGTCTTTCGCAGCGGTCCTTCGGAGTACCGAATCAACGGCCGCGCTGTGCGCCTCAAGGACGTCTTCGATGAGCTCGCGGCTGTCGGTCTCGGCACCCGCGCCTACTCGATCATCGAGCAGGGCCGGGTAGGCCAGGTCCTGTCCGCGCGCCCCATCGACCGCCGGGTGTTGCTCGAGGAAGCGGCCGGCATCACCCGCTACAAGGCGCGCAAGCACGAGGCGGAGCTCAAGCTCGAGCACACGCGCCAGAATCTGCTCCGCCTCGACGATGTGATCGGCGAGGTCAACCGGAACCTGCGCCAGATCAAACGCCAGGCGCGGCAGGCAGAGCGCCACCAAAAGCTGGAGTCCGAGCTCAAAGAACACCTGCGCCGTCTGTTCACGATCGACGCCCATTTTTTCGATCGGCAGCGCAAGGACATCACCCGCCGCCGCGCGCAGGCTCAGAACGAGGTCGCAGCGGCGGCGGCGGCCCTCGGCGGGTCGGATGCCGATCTCGGACGGGCGCGCGAGGAGCTCGAAGCGGCGCGTGTAGAGACCGATGCGGCGCGCGAGGAAGTCGCGACCCTGCTCGGATCCCGTGAACGGTTGGAGGCTTTCCTCGAACGCTCGGCCGACATGCTCGACAATCTCCGCGCTTCCCTCGACCACGCGAAAACCGAATCCACCACCATCACCTCTGCACGCGGCGCCATCGAGGAACGGATGGCCGACGCGAACGCCCGCCACCAGAAGCTGCAATCGGAACTTGAATCGGTCCGCACCGACTTGGAGCAGGCGAAGGAGGCCCACGGCGCCACCGAGTCGCGCCTCCAGGCTGCCGAGGAAGCCGAGTCCCGACAGCGCCAGGATCTCCTGCGCACCATCTCCACCCTCACCGGCAGCCGCAATCGGCTCGGTGATCTCGAACGCGAGAGGGATCGCCTCGCCTACACCCTCGGCCAGCTCGATCAGGAAAGGGAGCGCCACGAAACCAGACGTCAGGAGCTCAGCGAGAGCGCCCGTGAGACCGCCGACCGCAGCAGAATCGCGGCCAACGCCGCAGAAAAGGTGGCTGCAGGGCGCCGGGAGCTGGCCGACGATCGGGCCCGGCTCCGCGAGCAGGCCAACGCCGCGAGACAGGAGGCGGAGTCGCTGGGTCACACCCTGTGGGAGCTGCGCCACCGGCTGCAGGGAGTCGAGCGTGAGCTTGCCCGCCAGGCGGCCGCGGCCGAGCACCTGAGCAGTGTGATTCCCGCCAATCTCATGGCCGGCCAGCTCGGCGACTATCTCCATCCACCGGCAGACCTCGCACCGATCCTCGACCGCGCCTGGCGCGAGTGGCTCGAGCTGCCGGTCGTCCACACGGCAAACCTCTCACCCGACCTGCTCGAAGGATTGAGCGAGCTCGAGGGGCGGATACGCCTCGTGGCAATCGGCGACACTCCACCGCCTCCCGAAACCGAAGCGCCCGAAGGCGCGGAAGATCTCCTGCAAATCGCGGGAGCCGCACCCGAGAACCTCGGTTGGCTGGCACGGTCTCTTCCTCCCACCTATCGGTGCAGGGACCTCGAGAGGGCGCAGGAGATCGCTCATGAGCATCCCGAGGCGATCGTCCTCTGCCCCGACGGCGTGTTGAGGCAGGGGCGCATCCTCGAGCCCGTCACCGCGGGCAGTCGCCACCCGGGCGCCCTTCAGCTTCGTACCACCCAGGGTCAGCTTCGCACACAGATCGAGGAGATGGCAGCCCGCTCAGAAGCCTCGTCCAACCGTCATCGCGAGGTCACCGAACGGATGGAACGCCAGTCCGAGGAGCTCGCCGCTCTCGACGCCGCCCTGGTCGCCGCCGAGCAGGAGCGCGCACGAACCGCGGCGGTCGACGAGTCAATGACCCAGGACCTGGGACGGATCGAACGGGAGCTGGAGTCGCTGAGAGCCGACAAGGAGCGCAGCCACACCCAAGCTGCAGAGATTGCCGAGCGCCTCACCCGCCTCGAAGGAGAGGTCGGTGAGCTCGAGGAACGCAGCCACGGGCTCGAGCAGGCGGTCGAAAATGCAGCCGTCGAACTTGCCGGCCGCCGCGAGGAGACCTCGGATGCCCTGCGCGAGCTCGACCGTTGGCGCGGTGAGGAGAGGCTCGCGGTTGAACGCGCCGAGGCTGCTCACTCCGAAGGCGCACGGCTCGAGGTGGAGGCGGGCGCGCTCTCCAAGAGGGTCGGCGCCCTCGCTGCGGAGGCCGAGCGTCTCGCGGGCGAACGGCAGAGCACCGAGGAGGAGATCGTACGCTCGCGCACCCGCCTCGCTGAAGAACAGGGCTTGCTCGCCGCCGCCCGAGAGCATGAGCGGCGTCTGGCCGAAAAAGTCGATGCGGTGAGCACTCGAGTGAGTGCGCTCGAAAAAGAGGTTCGTCTCCGCCGCGAGACCCATGAGAGGGAGCGTGAAGTCCTCCATGCCGTCGAGGTCGAGCAGACCCGGGCCGAGGGCGACTGGGAGCGGCTTCGCGAGCACGCCGCCGACGAGCTGAATCTCGCCCTCGAAAAGCTCCTGGAGTCCGAGCCGGATCCCGACGATGACCCGGAGAGCCTTCGCACCGACATCGACGCGCTGCGCGCCAAGCTCGAGCGTCTCGGGCCGGTCAACCTCCTCGCACTCAAGGAGCTGGACGAGCTTGAGGAGCGCTCTGGTTTCCTCACGAATCAGCGCAACGACCTGGTGGAGGCCTTGCGCGCCCTCGACGAGACGATTCGCGAGATCGACGCCACCTGCATCGAGCGGTTCGTGGCCACCTTCGAGCAGGTCAACGAGGTCTTTGCCGAGACCTTCAGCACCCTCTTCGGGGGCGGTACCGCCCGCCTCGATCTGGTCGACGAGGACGACCCGCTCGAGTCGGGCATCGACATCACGGCCCAGCCCCCGGGCAAGAAGACCCAGTCGGTACAGCTCCTCTCAGGCGGCGAGAAGGCGCTCACGGCGCTGTCGCTGCTGCTCGCCCTCTTCCGCATCAAACCCTCGCCGTTCTGTATCCTCGACGAGGTCGACGCGCCGCTGGACGACGCCAACGTCGAGCGCTTC
>JAIVTZ010000285.1:0-5472 GCA_049188105.1 Deltaproteobacteria bacterium
ATTACCGCTCGCTTCGCCGCGCCAAGCAGTAACCCGCGTCCGACACATCTCCGTGCGTTGACGCCCGCCGTCCGCGGTCTTCGACCGCGGCCACTTCGCTCCGGCAACTGTCTTCCGACGTGAACATCCCGATTCTCCGCGGCGGCATTGCCCGTGAGTGCCCCCTCTGACGATGTTTGGGCCAGAGTCATTCACTCGCAACAAAAATCCGTGATCCCAAAATCGTCAGAGACGGCACGTCCGATTTGACAAAGACGCCACGCTGACTGGAGACTCCGAGGGGGCTGCCGGAGCCCTTGTGGGGCAGGCGTCCCGCCTGCCGGATGGGTGGGCAGAAAACCCGAAATCCCGCGAAGTCGGGCGATACCCCCTCGACCGAGTAGGCCTTGCACCCTGAACCCTGAACCCTGCATTGACTTACGACTGCTTTTCCCTCGCCTTCGGCTTCGCCGTTCGGTCAGCCTTTTCCTCTTCGCCCGGAAGCAACATCCGCATCACGACGTCCCAGTTGAAACCCAGCCAGATGAGGAAGGGGAATGAGAACCGGCCGGGGAGATCGGTGAAGTACCGCCCGAATCCAAATATATTGCGTGCGAGATCGCCGTAGGACTGGCGGCTCCACTCGCCGAGACCGGCAGCGTACAAAGTCTTGACGTGGAACACGAGGTTCAGAGTCTGGGTGAGGTACAAAACGCAGCACCCCATAAAGAGGCGCTCGAGCTGGCGTCGTGAAAACGGCCGTGGGAGAGCGAGGTACAGCGCGAGCAGGACGATGAGGTTGAAGTTGATTTCGGTCAGGGAGATCGTGGGGATTCCGGAACCGCTCCGGAAGTCGCTTCGATGAATCTGGACCCGATGGTCGTCAACCACAAGCCGCGTCACTCTCGGATGCTCGAAGGCGCGGATCAGGGTCTGAGCGAGACCGGAGACGCCGATGTCGACGGCGGGTCGCAGGAGCAGCCACAGCATCACTCCGGCCACCAGAGCCACGGGTAGCCGCCTCAGGAAAACGCCGGGAGTTCCGGTCGCCGGAGTTTTCAATGCGGCGTCCTGTCTCCCACCGTGGACCTGTGGGCCCAGACCACCCACAGGGCAACCCCGGCGATGATGACCAGCGACTGCCAGATGTATATGTGGGCGTCGTTGAAGTGATCGGGGAAATAGATCCCGATGTAAAACAGCGACAGGATTCGGACCAGGTTGAGGATCTGGATGAGGACCAGACCTCCAACGACCCCGACCAGCTTGGCCGTCCATCGGGCGGGAAAGGCGAGGACTCCGGCAATGAAGATGAGACTGGTAATGAGGCCGTTGCAACCGTTGTAGATCGTCACCGCGAACCGGGGCGACGACACGACACAGCCGGTCACCGCCGCCGGCTCGCCAAGTACCCGGAGAGCCGCGCCCGACACCCGGGCGACAGAGGCGGTGAAGGGAAGAACGATTGCATCGTTGACCGAGTTGAGGGCGATGACGGTGAAGCTCGAACCGAGGATCATGAGGAATACGATCAGAAATCGCGCCTCAGGACGTTCCCAAATTTGGCGGAGATTCATCAGGTACGCAGCCGCTCCAATGCGGCGCACAGCTCCCGGGTGGTCGTGAATCGGTCTGCCGGGCTCTTCTCCAGGCATCGCAGGATGATCTGAGCCAGCTCCGGGTCGAGATCCGGCGCGAGCTTCAGCGGATCGGGCGGGGCGGCATTCAGGTGTGCGTCGATGACGACGCCGGTGTGGAATGGAGGCCGGCCGGTCGCCAGGTGAAAGGCGGTGGCGCCGAAGCTATAGATGTCGGTCGCGGGGGTCGGCGTCTCGCCTCGGATCTGCTCGGGCGCCATGTAGAACGGGGTGCCGCACATGGCCGCGCTGTCCCCGTCCCCGCTGTCGAGACGGGCTGCTATGCCGAAGTCCAGGATCTTCACATCGTTCGCCGGTGTGACAAGGACGTTGCCGGGCTTGAGGTCACGGTGAATAACGTGATGGCTGTGGGCGTAGGCGATGGCGTCGGCGATCCGAACGAGCAGGGGGACGAGACGGGAGCGAATCCCGGCGGGGTCTATTTTCACGAGATCGTCCAGCGGTTCACCGGGCACGAACTCCATGGCGATGAAGTACCCGTCGAAACCCTCCTCGAAGTCGTAGACGGTGACGATACCCGGGTGGTTGAGCGTAGCCGCCGCCCGTGCCTCCTGTTCGAGCCGCGCAGCCTCTTTGGCGGAGGTAGTTCGCAGGACTTTGATGGCGACATCGCGCTCCAGCCGCGTATCGCGTGCCTTGTACACGACGCCCATGCCGCCGCGCCCGAGCTCCGTGAGAATCTCATAGCGCTGGTAGGAGGCGAGATCGGCTTTCGCCGACGCCCCGGCTGCGGCCGCTGCCGCGCCTGCGCCCGTCACGCCGATCCCACGGTCAGCCTCTATATCGGTGCGCAGTTGCCGTGCGGACTCGCAGGAGTAGTCGAAGGCGAGAATCCGCTCCAACTGGGCGAGGGCTGGAGCTCGCTCGCCGGCCATGTAGAGCTCATGGGCAAGAGCGACCGCGGGTCCGAGGCGGCCCGGTTGAAGGGCAACTCCGATCACTGCCCGCTGTAGGCAAGCGATGGCCGCTTCACGAGAGTGGTTTTGCCGTGCCCATTTGGCCATGTCGAGGACTACGCGCCGTATGTCGGGAATGGGCCCAGGGTGGTTCTGCAAGACGTCACAGGCCTCGCCGAGAAGGTCGGCACGGTGCAGCTCGACCAGGGCATCCTGGAGGAAACCGAGGCGAGCCATGCAATTTGCCGCACCGACGGCGTTTCCGAGACTGCGGTAATACTGTAGAGCCCTCTCGTCCTCGCCGGCTTTCTCGGCACACCGGGCGGCAGCCTCGATGTCGCCCGAGAACTCGTAGATATCGCTCGCCTCACCCCACCGGTTGAGGCGCTCGAGGATGGGTGCGGCGAGGTGCCACAGCTGTGCGTTGATGGCCAGATCGGCGGCATCGGCCTCCTCGTGTTGCTGGACCAATAATTCGACCGCTTCCTCCGCTCGCCCTGAGGATCCGATCAGCTCGACCATTTCCCGCTGCATGCCGAGGTCGGAGAGGACCGGAATCAGTGCTTCCTCCTCGCGCACGATCTGCTTCCTCAGCTCTTCGGGTTCCTTCTCGCCGGCGGCGCCGCGCGCTTCGCACAGGGCCAATCGGTCCCGCAGCTTCTTGAGTTGGTGGATTCGAAGCTGTGCGGCTTCCTGATGGTGTCCGGCAGCCGACTCGGCGATGACGGCCTCGTCGATGAGGCCGGCCTTGCGGAAAATCTCGGCCGCCTGTTCGTGTTCGCCTGCCGAGCGCCAAGCGTGCGCGGCTGCCTGCCAGTTGCCCTCGATCTCGTGGAGACGGGCGAGGGCGCGGTGGTCACCGGCCTGCTCGACGGCTCGTTGTGCCACAGGCAAGGCGGTATGTGAGGAGCTGAACTGCCCTTGTTCCAGCGCGATCATCGCGGCACCCGCAGCCCGTTTGGAATCGCCCGCCAGCATCCACGCTTCGACGGCTTCGTCATAGCGCCCGCGACTGGACAGCCACTCGGCGAGATCTCGCTCGCAACGCTGTGCAGCCGCGATATCTCCGACTCGTCTGAATAGATGGGTCGCCTCGGTCAGGTTGTGGCCGCCGGCGCGTTTGAGCAGGTCGGCAGCTTCGTGGTCAAGGCCGAGCTCGATTGCGGTTCTCGCCGCCTCACTCCAGGCTCTTCCCTTTCGGTATAGCGTGAGGGCGCCCCTGAGGTCGCCTTCCTGAGCCCGCAGCTGCGCAGCTCCCAGGTAGTCGCCGCGACCGATCAATGTTCTCACCAGGCGCTGGTGCGGGCTTCCAGCGAGCAGCAGCTGGATCAGGCCCCATACGATCAGAGTACCGGCCATGAGGTTTGCGACGATCATCACGATGGGGTCAGAAAGGAGCCGCAGAATCGGGCTGTTTGCAGCCTCCCCAACCTCCAGGTACTTTACCAGCCACGGCAGATTGATGACCGATGCCAAGGCAATCCCGATGACGACCCATCCCAAGTTGCGGCGGGTCTGTCCGGGCGTGGCGGCGATCAGCACGAGTGGGAAAACCGACGACGGATCCATACGAGCTATTTTACGGTAGTCCGCGTGTGCTTGAAATATTATTAAAACTCGCTCATATTTCTATGGTCTGGCCAGCACTTCTCACCGGACCTCGTAACGAGAACGGCGAAGGGTAGTCAGTATTGGGTGCTTTGCGGATCGGGCGATCCTTTGTAGTTGCATCACAGTGAGGATCACGATTCGCGAAAAGCACGACAGATGGCTGGAATCAGCGTCCGCAGCAGACACGCGGTGAGTATGCGGGTTGGTTAAGCGGGATGGAGAAGCGATGTCAGCAGACTATTATCAAATTCTTGGGGTCGGCCGTTCTGCCAACGCGGCCGAGATCAAGAAGGCCTATCGCAAGCTGGCACGGAAGTACCATCCCGATGTCAATCCGGACAAACCCGAGGCCGAGGAGAAGTTCAAAGAGATCCAGGGAGCGTACGCTGTGCTCTCAGATGACGAGAAGCGTCAACAATACGACACCTTCGGGCGGGTCGATGGCGTCCCCGACGACGGATTCGGCGGATTTCGACAGAGCGGTTCGACATGGCGTGACGCCGGTGGGTACCGGGTCGACTTCGGCGATTTCGATACCGCGACCGGGGGGTTTCAGGATCTCGGAGATATCTTCGGCGAGCTCTTCGGGCGCGGCCGAGGTGCGAAGGCTCGGCGACGCCCGGAGCGGGGCGCCAACCACGAGATCGAGGTCGAAATCGCCTTCGACCAGGCCGTACGTGGGACTAGCGTCACGATTCCGGTCCAGCGCCAGATCCGATGCTCCACCTGCAAGGGCGGCGGCCATACGGATGGCGGGGTATGCCCGAAGTGCCACGGATCCGGCGTCCTGATTTCCACCGAGAGACTGCGGGTCAAGATTCCGGAGGGCGTGGCTGATTCTCAGCGGGTGCGGGTAGCCGGCAAGGGGGCCGAGGGTCGAGGCGGCGGCATGGCGGGGGACCTCATGGTGCGGGTCCGCGTCCGACCGCACTCGTTTTTCAAGCGGGAAGGTGAAAACATCCACACGACAATTCCGGTGACCTTTTCGGAAGCCTATCGGGGCGGCGAAATCGAGGTCGGCACGGTGCACGGACCGGTTCGTGCCAAGGTCCCGGCGGGCACCAACTCGGGCCGCACCTTCCGTCTGCGTGGTAAGGGAGTGCGAAACACCAAGACCAGAGCCTACGGCGACCATATGTACACGGTGCAGATCGTGGTGCCGAAGGTGATGTCGCCGGCCGGGGAGGAGGCCGCCCGCGCCGTCGCCGATCTCTACCAGACGAACCCCCGCGAAGGCCTGCCGGACAGCCTCTGAAATTTCGGATTTCGGATTTCGGATTTCGGATTTTCCAACCGCCCTCTCCCGAAGATCAGGGGCGATTGGGGAG
>JAIVTZ010000286.1:0-5470 GCA_049188105.1 Deltaproteobacteria bacterium
ATCCGAGTGAACCATCTTGTATCTGCAACGGGAGTCGCCCAACACGACCAAGTAAATCCATGGGTGGGGCGTTGGCGCTCCGAGGAGACAAAGGGATGTTTAGTCGAAAATGGATGAGAATTGGACTGATTCTCACTATTATGTGTGTCATGTGCTGGATGAGTGTTCCGGTCGCGGGCGCGACGCCCGACGACGAAAGGCTGCGCGCGCTCGAGCGAGAGGTTGCCGAGCTGCGCGCGGCGATTGAGGAGCTGCGCGCGGCGGGGCTGGCCGAACAACGGCTCGCCGAGATCGAGCGGCGTCTCGGGATCCTCGCCGAGGAGGTCGAGAACCTGAAGGTCGGGGAGGCATCGGTGACGGTGAGCCGTGACGGCGAGTACTCGGGGCTCGGGCCGGCGGCGTCGAAGGTCTACGCAAAGGACCAGGGGGTTTCCATCGGCGGGTACGGCGAGGCCCTGCTCGAGTTCTTCGACAACGAGCGCGAGGACGGTCTGTCCGCTGACAAGACCAACCGCTTCGATTTTCTGCGGGCGGTTTTCTACTTCGGTTACAAGTTCTCGGACAGCTGGGTCTTCAACTCGGAGATCGAGTACGAGCACGCCTCGACCTCGGAGGGTGGTTCGGTGGCGGTCGAGTTCGCCTTCCTCGACTATCTCTACCGCAAGCAGCTCAACCTGCGCGCCGGTCTCGTCTTGCTGCCCATGGGTTGGCTCAACGAGCTCCACGAGCCGACGGTCTACCTCGGCGCCGTTCGTCCGCAGACCGAGCGCCGGATCATCCCCACCACCTGGCGCGAGAACGGCATCGGCGCCTACGGCGCGCTGGGCGGCTTCAACTACCGCACCTATGTGGTCAACGGTCTCGACGCCTCGGGGTTTTCGGCCGGGGCTGCGCGGGGGCCGTCAGAAGGGGTCCAAGGCCAAGGCCGAGGACTTCGCCTGGGTCGGCCGCCTCGATTACACCGCCGTGCCGGGGCTGACGGCCGGCCTTGCGGGCTACTTCGGCGATTCCGGTCAGGATCTCGAGGACCTCGACGGAGGCTCGATCCCGGTCGGGACCTCGATCTTCGATCTGCACGTGGAGTACCGCTACCGCGGCCTCGAGCTGCGCGGTCTGTGGGCCCGCGCCGAGCTTGACGACGTCGCCCGTCTCAACGAGGCCCTCGGTTATGTCGGGGATCAATCCGTGGGCGAGACCCTCGATGGGGGTTATCTGCAGGCCGGATACGATGTGCTGGCGGGGCGCGGCAAGAGCTCGCTCACGCCCTATCTGCGCTGGGAGCAGATCAACACCCAGGAGAAGGTGCCCGAGGGCTGGTCGGCCGACCCGGCCAACGACCAGGAGATCTTCACCCTCGGGCTCGCCTACCAACCGATCGAGCAGCTGATCTTCAAGGCCGAGTACCAGAGCCTCGGCAACGAGGCGGAGACCGGGGTCAACCAGTTCAACCTTTCGATGGGCTACATCTTCTGAGGAGATGATGAGGTTGAATCGATTGACCCGTTGGTTCGTGGCGTGCGCGGCGCTCCTGGCGTGGGGAACCGTGTGGGCCACGGTCCTGATCACCGTCGAGGAGGCGCTGGAGCTGGCCTTTCCGGACGCGGCCATCGAGCGCCAGACGCTCTTTCTGAGCGACGAACAGCGGAACCGGGTTGCCGAGGACAGCGGCGCCGAGGTGTCGAGCTCTCTTGCCACCCGCTATGTGGCGACGGGCGCCGATGGCGCCGTGCGCGGGTGGGCATACCTCGACACCCATCGCGTGCGCACCCTGCCGGAGACGGTGATGGTCGTGCTCGACGCGGACGGTGCGGTGCGACGGGTCGAGGTCGTGACCTTCCGGGAACCGTTGGAGTACATGCCCCGCAAGGGGTGGTACGAGCAGTACGAGGGGCAGGAGCTCGACGACGACCTGGCCCTCAAACGCGATATCCGGCCGGTGACGGGCGCCACCCTCACCGCTCGCGCCACGACCGATGCGGTGCGCCGGGTACTGGCGCTCCACGAGGTAGTGGCTGAAGAGGGGGCGCAGTGAGTCGCGGTCAAGCGGTGTTTCTCCATCTCGCCAACCTGGCTGTCGCCGGCACCGGCCTGGTCTACGCCTGGATGCGCTACCTGGTCGCACCGGCCGACGAGTGGGCGGTGGTCAACCACCCCTGGCAGCCCCTCGTGCAACACCTGCACGTGCTGGCGGCGCCGCTCCTGGTCTTCGCAATCGGTCTGATCTGGAGCGTACACGTGCTCGGCAAGCTCCAGAACGGCCACCGCGTGCGCGCCTCCGGTCTCGGGTTGATGGCGCTCTTCCTGCCGATGGTGGCCTCCGGGTATCTCCTCCAGGTGGCCGTTGATCCAGGGTGGCGGCAGACCTGGATCTGGATCCACGTCGCGAGCTCGCTGCTGTGGGTGGCCGCCTTCGCATTCCACAAGCTGCGGGCTCTGGGGACGAAGACCGCCGATCAGTCGGGGACCGAGGTCTCGGCCTTCGCCATCACCGCCAACCAGTCCACCGATTCCTCGTCCTTCGCCATCACCGCCAACCAGTCCACCGATTCCTCGTCCGCCGCGGCGGCGGCCGGCGGCGGCCGCCAGACCAGTCGCAACATCTCCTCGGGGACCAGCCCGGCAACGATCGCCGACTCCACCTCGGCCGCGTCCGGCGGTCGGAAATAGCGACGCGGCCTCGAGGCGAAGGCGAGGACATCCGGGTCCGGCTGACGGTCCTCGGACACCGGGGCAGCGGCCGCGGTCACGAGATCGGGCGATATCCAACGCCCCTCGAGGGATCGGAGAGCGTTCCATGCGTCCACCGGGGGTCGTTCGAAGTAGTCGGCGCCGGCCGAAAAACCCTCGGTCTCCAGGACCCGCCCCTCGACCGTGATCGTCAGCCGGGCCGGGAAGGGATCGTAGACGAGGCGTGTGAGCTCGTTGAGCGAGAACGCCTCGCCGTCGTCCACCATGAGGGCGAAGGCGACCTCGTCCATGGCGTCCTCGACCCGGGCGACCATCTCTTCCTCGACCGGCTCGAGTTCTCCGGTGCTTCCTGGGCCCTCGTCCTTGTCGAAGACGTGGGCGAAGCACGGGACGGCCCGATCGGGTCGCTCGTCGAGATGAGCATAGAGATCGACGACGACCTCGAAGTAGGCGGCCAGCGCCACCGACCACTCGCTGAGGAGGCGGTCGGCGTCCTGCCTCTGGGTGTAGGTCGCGCGCGACCCGCCGGTGGGGAAGAGATCGAGCTCCGCTATGCCGTCGACGATGGTGAGGCTTCCGGTGAGCCCATCGGCCTCGACCATCCGCAGCACTTCGTCAAACGAGGGTAGGACCGCGCTGTGGATTGAACGCCGGAGCTCGCCGTCGACGCGTTCAACGCTGACGTGCTCGGCCAGCGGCTCGAGGAGGGCGAAGCGCTGGCTCCACGGATCGAGACCGTGGTCGATGGCGTCGCGCGATTCTTCGAGGCGGTCGGTGAGCACGGGGTTGTCGTCGGTGGTGCGATTCGAGGGCGTCACCTCCTGCACGACCGTGACGACGACCGGGCCGTCACCACGCAGGGATAGATGGAGGTGCTCGCGAATCGGCTCCTCGAAGCAGGCCGTCAGCGGCAGGCAGAGAAGGACGATCAGGAGGAATCGGAATCTCGGCATGGCAGGCCTCCGCAAGGCGCATCGTAGCAGGAGGAACGGATTTCGGGTTTGCCGCCCTTCCGCTCGGCAGGCGAGACGCCTGCCCCACAACGGTTCCGGGACGGCCTTGTGGGGCAGGCGTCCCGCCTGCCAATCACAAGGGTTCCGGGTTGGCCTTGTGGGGCAGGCGTCCCGCCTGCCAATCACAAGAGTTCCGGGACGCTTTGTGGTGCGGTCGCAAACCGCGCACGGGATAGAATGGAATGGTGACCGAGAAGCTTCTCGCCATCATCCGCAGCCTGCGCCCGGAGCAGTGGCTCAAGAACGGTTTCGTGCTCGCGCCGATCGTATTCTCGGGGCTGGTGCATGATCCTGTGGCCTGGGCGCGGAGCCTGGCTGCGGTGGTCGCATTCTGTGCGGCCTCATCCGCCACCTACCTGGTCAACGACGTCATCGACCGCGAGGCTGACCGGGCGCATCCGGAGAAGAGCCGGCGACCCATCGCCGCGGGAGTGATCTCGGCGCCTCTGGCCATCCTCGTCGCGGCGGTGCTGCTGTGCATCGCGATCGCCATCGCGGTGGCGATCGGTGGCTGGTTCCCGACAGTGCTCATCGCCTACGTCGCGCTGGTGCTCCTGTACTCGGCGGTGCTCAAGCGGGCGGTTTTCGTCGACGTGCTGGTGGTTGCGGCGGGATTCGTGCTCCGCGTTGTCGGCGGTGCGGTCGCCATCGACGTGCCGGTGTCGCGCTGGATCCTCCTCGTCGCCTATCTGCTGGCCCTTTACCTGGCGCTCGGTAAGCGCCGCTCCGAGCTTGCGCTGCTTGGTGAGGAGGCCGGAAATCACCGCGTGGTCCTCGGTCAGTACACCCTGCCCATGGTCGACCAGGCAATCAGCGTCGTCCTCGGCGCGACGGTTCTCGCCTACGCCCTCTATACAGTGGCCCCCGACACCGTCGCCAAGGTCGGTTCGGAGGGGCTGATGGCAACCGTGCCGATCGTTCTCTACGGCCTCTTCCGCTATCTCTACCTGCTCCACAAGCACGAGCTCGGAGGCAGCCCCACCCGCGCCCTCCTCACCGACCGTCCGCTGCTCATCTGTGTAGTCGTGTGGCTCGCGGTTGCCGCAGTGGTGATCAACGCTTCGCATTGATCACAGTTTTGAGTTCTTAGTTTTGAGTTTTGAGTTACGGACGTCCCGGTCTCCTCAATGGGGGATTGGGGAAAACTCAAAACTCATAACTCAACACTCAAAACTTGTAGAGTTCGCGGCTGGGTGGGTGCGAGCGTAACTCAAAACTCATAACTCAGGCCCGAAACGCTGCGCGATGCGTCGCGCGGCGCATCGGGCCTGCTTGATGCAATCGTTGACCGAGACTCCCCGGTAGGGTGATCCGGCGAGCTCGATGCCGGCGTTGCCGGCTGCCTCCTCGGCGGCGGCGACGCGGCCGAGGTGGCCGAGCAGTACGAAGTGGCCATTGAGGCCTACCAGCGCATCCAGGTGCTGGGCGACACGTCGATCGATGTCGGGCCATTGATCACGCACCTGATGCTCGCGGCGGGCATGGATGAAGCGGTCGTCCAGGAACTCCTGACCCGCGCAACCGTTCTCGAGGCGGAGGGCCGGGATGACGAAGCGATGGATGCGCTTCGGCATGTCCTCGAACTGGAGCCCGATAATTTCGAACCTGTTCTCCCCTACATCGAATTGGCCCTGCGGCGCGGGGAGGAAGGGCTGAAGCAGGCGTTTGAAGTCATCGACCACTTGATCGGTCATGAGAAGTGGGATCTGGCCAACAAGGCGCTGGCCCCTGTTCTGCGTATGTTCTCCGTCCATCCGCACGTCCTGGAG
>JAIVTZ010000287.1:0-5418 GCA_049188105.1 Deltaproteobacteria bacterium
TCCCCGCGGCGCCTTGGGGGGCCCCCCCCCCACGCCGACCTCGGGGGTCACAGGACAGAACCACGCCCCGCGGAATCGGAGTGAAACGGAGATTCCGCGATCGCGACGAGATTGGGCCTCTGGGTGCGTTTCTCCGACTGGAGCGACGGAGGGATAGCCCGCGTTTCTCATCAGCTTTCGTCGCGAGGGCAGCGAGGTGCCGTGCCCAGCGGTGTTTACGACCCGAGGGGCGCGGAGACGGGAAAAAACGACGGGCCAAGAGGCCCGCCGTTTGGTTGATTGTCGATTGGATCGGGCTTACAGCGCCTTGATGGCCTCCACCATCGGTGGGATCACGTCGAAGAGATCGCCCACCACCCCGTAGTCGGTGATCTTGAAGATCGGTGCGTCGGGGTCCTTGTTGATGGCCACGATGATCTTCGACGAGCTCATGCCCGCGAGATGCTGGATGGCGCCCGAGATTCCGCACGCGATGTACAGCGACGGGCTCACCACCTTGCCGGTCTGGCCGACCTGATGCGAATGGTCGATCCAGCCCGCGTCGACCGCCGCGCGCGACGCCCCGACGGCGCCGTCAAGAGCATCGGCGAGCTCTCTGATGAGAGCGAAGTTCTCGGGGCCCTTGATCCCACGCCCACCGGAAACGATGATGTCGGCCTCGGCCACGTCGAGCTCCTCGCCCTCCACCACCACCAGCGCCTTGACCAGCGCGCGGATGGAAAGCCCAAGACCATCGATCGCGACCACCTCGGCGCTGCCTCCGGTCTCCTCAGCCGCAAAGACGTTGGGCCGCAGGCTGATCACCTGCGGCGTCTTGCCCGCGGTGTCCGCCTCTGCGAACGCCTTGCTCGAGTAAACCGGGCGGCGAACGTTGAAGCTGTCTCCGTCCAGGCTGAGCTCCACCGCATCGGGAATCGCGCCTACGCCGAGACCGGCCGCCACCCGCGGGGCGAGGTCACGGCCCATGGCGGTGCCGGCGAAAAAGATAGCCGACGGCTGCGCCGTTTCCGCTGCCTTGGCCACCACCTCGGCATAACCCTCCGCCGAGTACCGCAGGAGGTTGGGATCGTCGGCGACAAAAACTTTTTCCGCGCCCCAGACGCCGAGTCCGGCGGCGGCGTCGCCGACGCCGGAACCGGGCAGGACGGCGGTCACGGTACCGCCGGCCCCTCCCTGCCGCTTGGCTTCCGATAGCGCCTGCAGAGATGCCTTCCGGACCTCACCGTCGCGTTGCTCCACGAATACTAAAATGCCAGCCATCATCGCCTCCCTATATCGCCTTCGCTTCTTCGCGAAGCAGTTTCACGAGCTCGGCCGCCGCCGCCGACGGGTCGTCCTCGCCCTGGATGATGGTTCCGGCCGCCTTCTCCGGCGGCAGAGTGAGACTCTCCACCCTGTAAAAGGGGTCTGCCCCCTCCTCGATGCCGAGGCTTGCGACCTCGATCTTCTCCACCGGTTTCTTCTTCGCCGCCATGATGCCCTTGAGGGCCGCGTAACGGGGCTCGTTGAGTCCCTTCTGGCAGGTGATCAACGCCGGAATCGGGCTCTCCACGACCTCCTTCGCCCCTTCCACCTCTCGCTCGGCGGTCAGCGAGCCGTCGCCGACCTCGAGCTTGGTAACGATGGCGACGCTCGGCAGGTCGAGCAGCACTGCGAGCATCTGCCCGACCTGGCTGCAGTCGGTGCCCACCCCCTGAACGCCGCAGAGCACGAGGTCGTACTCCCGGTCCTTCAAGACCGCCGCCAGCACCTTGGCGATCGTGAAGCTATCGCCGAGAGTTGCCTCCCCGCCGAGGACGTGCACCGCCTGGTGGGCGCCCCGCGCCAAGCAATCACGCAGTGCCGCCTCCGCGCGCGCCGGACCATAGGTCACGGCGGTGACCTCACCGCCCTTGGCCTCGGTGAGCTGAAGCGCTTCCTCGAGCGCATACTCGTCGAACGGCGAGACGATCCACTTGATGCCCGCCTCGTCGATGCCCTTGCCGTCGGCACCGATCTTGATGACCGACGCCGTATCCGGAACGCTGGCAACGCACACGATACAATTCACTGCTAGCCTCCTTCGCTGGATTTCTCAAGAAATGAATGACCATTCATCGGGCTCAGTGTAGCAGATCCGCCCGGTCGCAAATTTCGAATTTCGAATTTCGAATTTCGAATTTGCCGTCCCTCAGCCTAAATCCTCCACCGGGAAGCCTCTGTCGGCGTGGCGCTGTCGCGAATGCTGACCGGACGTGCCGTCTCTGACGATTTTGGGAGCACGGAGGATTGTTGCGAGCGGATGCCTCTGGCCCAAATATCGTCAGAGGGGGCACTCACGGGCAATGCCGCCCCATAGAATCGGGGTGTTCAAGCAGGACGGCCCTTACCGGAACGCACCTTCGCGCGCCAGATGGCCGCGTATCGCGGGCCGCGGACGGCGGGCGTCCGGGCACGGAGACGGAGACGGGCACGGGCTCGGGCTCGGGCTCGGGCACGGGCTCGGGCGCGGAACCGGACGCGGGATCAGTCCGCGATGCGGATCTGGTCCTTGCCGTTCTCCTTGCCGCGGTACATGGCGAGGTCGGCGGCACGCAAGAGGAGGTTCTTCTTCATGTCGGTGGTCCCCAGACGCGGCAGGTGGTGGGGGTAGACGGCGACGCCGATGGAGCTTGTCAGAGGCTGGCGCCAGTACACCGGGCGGTCGGCCCAGGAGAACGAACCCTGAAGAAACCGGGTGTTGGCCAGGGCGGTCTGAATCGAGGTCGCCACCTCGCAGGCCATCTCGAGATCATGATCGGGGAGGATGACCACGAACTCGTCGCCGCCGTAACGGGCAAGCGTCGACTTCTCGTCGGTCACCGCACAGGTCAGGAGGTAACCGAACTCCTTGAGAACCTGCGAGCCCGCGAGGTGGCCGTGGGTGTCGTTGACCCTCTTGAAGTCGTCGATGTCGAGGAAGAGCAGAGCCACCGTCGAACGGGTGACGTCGGCACGGATCAGGTCCTCGCTCAGGCGGTGGTGGAAGAAACGATCGTTGTACAAACCCGTGAGATCGTCTCGCCGCGCCATCTCGTTGGCGCGCTGGGCGTCGAGCAGATTCTCGATCGAGATCGAGGTGTAACGGGCAAAGATCTCGAGCATCTTCATGTCGCGCTCGGTGTACGGCTTGCCGTCGGACCGATTGAGCAGCTCCAGGACGCCGCAAACCGTGCGCTCGATCCACACCGGCACCGCGATCACGCCGGTGGTTTGGAACTCGTGGTCGACGTCGAACTTGGGGTAGAAGTTCGGGTCGTTCTCGGGATCGGACATCAGGTAGGGCTCTCCACTACGATAGACATACCCCACGACGCCGGAATCGGCTCGAAGGCTCTTGCCGAGCAGTGCGGACCCGTAGGGACCGAAGGCGGAAACGAAGTAGAGCATGACCTCGTCCGGGGTTTCCCCCCGCTCCTCGGGCCGGTCCATCAGGATCGAGCCCGCCTCTGAGGGCACGAAGTCGTTGGCCTTGCTCAGAATCTCCGATAGTAGCGACGACAGCTGGAGCTGCGACATCGCGAAGGCTGAGTATCTCTTGCGATCGAGGAACGGCTCGAGATCGCCGAGAGGCAGGCTAAAGACCTCTGGTTGAGACATTTGTTGATTTTATCATGCACGACGCATCAGGCCCCGCATTCGTTCCTCGAGGTCAACCACGGTTTCGGTATGGTCGGCGCGACCGGGTGCGAAACGCACCTCCTCGAGCTCTCGCCGCAGCTCTTGCATCTCAAGTTCAAGCATCTTCCCCTTCGGCCGCACCCGCGCATCGAGCCACCAGCGCTCGAGCGCAACCTGCAGCTCCCGCGCACGCTCGGCCGGGCTCTCACCCGTCCGTCGCGAGGGCAGAGCCGTCTTCCGACGGCGGGCGGCGATCATCGGTGCGACGCCTCCCACCAGCAGACCCAGCACAAGCGCACCGAGGATCCACACCCAGGGAACGGGGGCGCCATCGGCCGCCGCTGCGGGAGAGGATCCCTCGTCCACCGGGATGCCGGGTTTGGATGCGGTTCCTTCGGCCGGAGACGGCGCCGGGGTCGGCGGCGGCGGGTTCACAATCAGCCGCAGAGGTCCCACGGTCTGTTGCCGGTAGTGACCCGCCGACGGGTCATAGACGGCCAGCATCACCGGTTCGAGCTCGATCTCGCCCCATTCACGCGGCACCAGAGTCGTGCGCCAGGTGCGAGCGCCGTGAATGCCGGTGTCATCGACGATCACCGCGCTATCCTCCTCCGGAGGGTAGCTCTCGCAACCGGAGCAGCTCGGCCACAGCGCCGGCGCCTCCACCAGGGGCAGGTTGCCGGCGCCGGCAAGCTCGATGGAGAGCACGGCGGACTCCCCGAAGTCGATCGTTGTGGGTTCGATCGTCGCGCTGTAGCGCAGATCGCCCACCGCCCCGGAGTACCCCTCGGGGGCTCGCGGCCGCGGGTTCACCTCGACCGCGATCTCCTGGGTGCCCCGCTCCACGACCTGCTGCGGCGCGAAAATGCTCGATGTGCGGAAGCCGATCCTCGCATCGACGGCCGGCAGCACGAGCCGGCCGATTTTGAGGGGCACCAGCACGTGACGCGCCACCGTGAAACGGTTGTATCGAACGCCGTCCACCTCGACGACCTCGCCCGCTATCCTCTCCGGCGGCTCGACCCGTTGCGCCCACCACCCGGGATAGGACGGTGCGGTCACCCATTCGAAACCGTCGATGCCGCCCGCGGTCGTGTCGAGCACGATGGTGGCGACAACCGGCTGGCCGAGCACCACCTGCCGCGCGCTGACCTGGTGACGCAGGGCCACCCGAGCCGACCGAGTCGGCTGCCGACGCCCGAAGATGTCCTCGAAAGGATCATTCGGAAACACCGACCGGCGGCGACCGGGACGCTGCCGAACAACGCTTCCGGGAACGACCTCCGCGCTCACCGGCTCGGCGAGCAGCTCGGTGTCGCCGATCTTCACGCTCACCGGCCCCACCGAAGCCGCCCCCACCTCGACTCCCTGCAGCACGTAGGTGTAGCTGACGGCGCGGGTCGCCACGCCGTTGATCCATGAGAACTCGGTCTTGGTCGATGGACCCGACACCACTTTAAGGTTTTCGAGCTCGCCCAGATCCACAACCGGCGTTCCCGTCGGTTCGAAAATCCGCACCTCGAACCTCACGGCATCCTCAATTCCAAAGACTCTGGGATCGAGCTGAACCTCGAGGCTCGGCTCCGCGGCGGAGGCGGAGACCGCGGCTGCAGTCGCAGCGACGACCAGCACCACACAGGCGAATCCAGCCCGCATATCACGGCATCTCGCCGGCCTCGCGACGCGACGTGGTGAGATATGCGGGCTAGCCTGTTCCCATCCAGAAACTCCGGGGGGGGACAGCGCAGTTCTCGATGCGGAAACGAGCGATTTTTCTGC
>JAIVTZ010000288.1:0-5412 GCA_049188105.1 Deltaproteobacteria bacterium
GTACCGCTCGTCGATCACAACCGCGGTTCGCAGCATGGGGAACCTCCCTCTCGGCGCGCGGCGCTGCCGCCAGCCCAACCCGAATCATACGCGAGCCTTCGCCGCCTCTCGTTCCGCGCTATGCTGGGCGACCACATCCCGGGAGGCGGCCATGACCGAGCGCACGCTGTTTGAACGACGATTCTCATGCCGCAGCTTTGCCGATACCCCGCTCGACCGGGACGCCGTCACGCCGCTGCTCGAGGCCGCGCGGTGGGCGCCCTCGGGCGGCAACCTGCAACCCTGGCGTTTCGTCGTGGTGCGCGGCCGGGCACGCCGGCTGCAGCTCGCGAGGGCGGCGTACGGCCAGGGTTTTCTCGCTCAGGCGCCGGTCGTGATCGCGGTCTGCGCGGTGCCCGAGGAGAGCGCGCGGATCTACGGCGAGCGCGGGCGCGAGCTCTACTGCCTCCAGGACACCGCAGCGGCGGCCGAAAACCTCCTCCTCGCAGCCGTCGGCAACGGCCTCGGCTGCTGCTGGGTCGGCGCCTTCGACGAGGCCGGCGTGGCCCGGGTGCTGGGGCTGGCGGCCGGCTGGCGCCCGGTGGCGCTGCTGGCCCTCGGGCACCCGGCCGAGCGGGAGCCGCCGCGCTCCCGCCGGCGGGTGGACGAGGTCGTGCTCTGGCTCGATTGATCCTCGAGACACCACGCCAGCCAGTTCATCTAGGGTGCCCTAGGGTGCCACCCATGGGGGGACGCTGCCGGCAGAAGATCATGAGGGGGTGCCATGGTTGCAATGTGGGAACAGTACAAGGCGGAAAACACCGTGCTCGACATCTCTCTCGACCTGGCCGAGACGATGAAGTAGGTGGGCGAGTCATTGAGTCTGAGGTAGCCGACAACAACGGTTTCGTTGATGCGACCTGAACGATTGTCCATCAATGCTTGAAGAAGTTGGGAAGTTGGACGTCGATCGCATCTCGTCATGAAGACAGCCTCGTCACCAATTCCCCGCTGAGCTTCGTCGCCTCCCGCCGACTCCGCCAGTCCCTGGTCGAAGGCGTCCTAGACGCCCCCCCGATCCGGACCCTGGCCCGCCTCGGCATGCACCCCAACTAAGTCAACTTCCCAACTTCTCCAAGCCTGCACCGATGTTACAGTTGGCATGTGTTGTCTGGGCGGATTGGGGGCGTCGCTGTGCTCCTGTCGCGTATTCTGCACATTGGTCTGGAGAACCACCCGTGAAATTCTCGCCTCTACACATCCCCACCATCGTCGCGATCTCGATCATCGCCTGGGCTCTGTCGAACGCGGGCCACGAGATCGTGGGTCACGGGGGCGTCTGTGCGCTTCAAGGTCACTCGACGGTCTATGTCTCGACGAGCTTTCAGTTTTGCGGCGACGCCGAGGCGCGGAGCCCTGGGCAGGAGCGGGCCGGCATCGCCGGCGGCACGGCGTTCAATCTGCTCCTCGCGCTCAGTTGCTGGCTGGCCCTCACTCGCGCGAAACTACGAGACGGAAGGGCGCGCTACTTTCTCTGGGTCCTGATGAGCCTCAACCTTTTCTATTCCGCCAGCTACATCATGGGATGGTTCATCGGCCCTACGCTCGACTGGTCACTCTTCCTCGTCGGCCTGGCGCCGCAGTCAGCCTGGAAGGTGGGGCTCATCTGCACGGGATTGCTGATCCTGTGGCTCGGATTCACGGTTTCCCGCCGCCATCTCGAGCCGTTCCTCGGTCGGGAGCCAGCCGAGCGTGGGAGGAGGATGACCGTGCTCACCCTCACTCCCTATCTCATGGCCATCGTCATCAAGATGTCCGCGGCGGCGATCAGCCCCAACGATGACAAGATGCTCGTCCTGCTCGGCGCCTTCGGCGCGACGGGATTCTTCCTGGTCTGGATCAATCTGCTGCGCTTCTGGCCGCTCGGGCGAGAGCGCGAGGCGGCGAGACCGGCGGTCGAACTCGGCAGGAGCATGCCCTGGATCGCGATCGCCGCGGTGACGCTCGCGCTCTACGTCGGCGTGCTGGGTAGGGGAATCGGCGAGCTTCCCTGACGGAACTCGCGGCGCAACCTCTTGCCGCACTTTGATCTCCTAAGCCTCGATTTAGTGGGTGGCACCTTTTTTTCTGGTCTAGAATGTGTCGTTCGACAGTGATCTGTCGCAGGAGGAAGCATGATGTTGATGATTGACCGCAGGGAGCTTCTTGGTCTTTTCACGGTGTGTGTGATCGGTGCGGCGCTTGCTGTAGGAGCAACCGCATCAGCGGAGAGCGGGGGCCTGACCTTCGAGCAACTCGCCGCCGGCAGATCGGTCGCAAGTGTGGACGTCTCCCCCGACGGTTCGGCGGTGGCTTACACCCTCAACGTACCGCGGCGGCCGGGGGACGACCCCGATGGTCCGGCGTGGCGGGAGCTGCGGGTGGTGTCGGTTCCCGACGGCGTGGACCGCGTCTTCGTCGCTGGCCAGGTCAAGGTCTCGGAAGCCCGGTTCACCCCCGACGGCACCCGGATCACCTACCTTGCCAAGAGGGGCGATGACGAGCACACCACGCTGTGGTCGATCCCTGTTGGAGGCGGGGAGTCTCACCAGTTGATCGCTTTCGGCACGGCGATCTCCGATTATCGGGTTTCACCGGATGGGACGCGGGTTGCCTTTGTCGCCGACCAGCCGTATTGCGAGAAGCGCAAAGACGCCGAGAAGAAGGGCTACTCGCAGGAGGTTTTCGAGGAGGACTGGCTTCCAAAACGGGTGTGGGTGGCGCCGATGCCGGCCCCTGAGGCGGTAATTCCCGATCCCTCGAAGCCCGCGGAGGAGCCCGAGGAGCCGAAGGCCCTCGAGCTCGAGGGCTCCGTGTTCAACGTGCGCTGGAGCCCTGACTCGACGTTGCTGGCGGTCGATGTGGCGCCGCGTCCCTTGATCGACGACAAGTACATGCTGCGCAAGGTGACCGTCATCGATGCGGCCACCGGAAAGGTCAGGGTACGGTTTGCCAACCCCGGCAAGCTGGGGGATTTCCAGTTCAGTCCCGATGGGGTCTCGATCGCCATGATCTCCGCCGCCGATCCTAACGATCCGGCCGCCGGCCGGTTGATGGTGGCGTCCGCCGCCGGTGGGACGCTCGAGGACGTCATGCCGGACCTCGAGGCGCACGTCAACAGCTTTGCGTGGCGGGACTCGGACACCCTGGTCTTTGTCGTCGACGAGGGCGTCGAGACGCGCCTCGGCGAGGTCGACTTCGGGGGTCAGCGGGTGTGGACTCACCTGGTTTCCGGAAACGTAAAGGCCGGTCTGCGGGTGCCGATCATGGGCGGTCTGAGCCTGTCCGGGGACGGGATGCGTGCGGCGTTCACCGGTAACACACCGAGCCACCCGAACGAGGTCTACGCTTTCACTCTCGGTGAGCCGGCCGGTCTTCGCCTGACCGACAGCAACCCATGGCTCGGCGACGTCGCGCTCGAGCATCAAGAGGTCTTCCGGTGGCGGGCGCGAGACGGGGTCGAGCTCGAGGGTCTGTTGATTCGACCCGTCGACGCGGCCACACTCGGACCGCTGCCGTTGATCATGGCGGTCCATGGCGGCCCCGAAGGCCACCGGAGCAACGGCTGGCTCACCAGCTACTCAGCTCCAGGCCAATTGGCGGCCAGCCAGGGGTACGCGGTGTTCTTCCCGAACTACCGCGGGAGCACGGGACGCGGCGTCGCGTTTTCGAAGATGGGTCAGCACGACGCCGCCGGCAAGGAGTTCGACGATCTGATCGACGCCCTCGAGGCGCTGGTCGACCGGGGCATCGTCGACGCCGACCGGGCTGGTGTCACCGGTGGGTCCTACGGTGGGTATGCGACCGCCTGGTTGGCGACCCGCTACACACAGTACTTCCGCGCCGGGGTGATGTTCGTCGGCATCAGCAACAAGCTCAGCAAGGGAATGACGACCGAGATCCCGGTCGAGGACCTCATGGTCCACTCCCAGTACCAGCCCTTCACGAACTGGCAGTTCAGCCTCGAACGCAGCCCCATCTTCTGGGTCGAAAAGGGTCGGACTCCTCTCCTGATCGCCGGAGGGACGGCCGACAAGAGGGTCCATCCCTCGCAGAGCCTGCAGCTCTACCGCGCACTCAAGCTGATCGGCAAGACGCCGGTGCGCTACGTGCGCTACCCGGGAGAGGGCCACGGCAACGCCCGCGCCGCGGCACGTGACGACTACGCCCGCCGCCTGATGCGCTGGATGGATCACTTCGTCAAAGAAAAGGGCGCCGACCTCCCGCCGTGGGCGTTGAATTTGGGCGACGACGATGGTGGAGATGGGGAGACCGGCGCCGAGGAAGAGGCGCACCCAGGTGGAAATTGAAAAAAGGACCCATCCATGGATCTTTCGCAGGCAAAAAGAACAGCAAATAACACCCGGTATTTAAAAGGGCAGAAGCAGGGACACTATGAGAGCTACTTCCTGAGGGCAAATCATCCTTCAAGACCCCTGGCATTCTGGATCCGCTATACCATCTTCAGCCCGGACAAGCAGCCTGAAAAGGCGATTGGAGAGCTCTGGTTCATATTCTTCGACGGTGAGAAAAAGCAGCACAGCGCCGCAAAGAGCGAAGTCACCTTTTCGAGCTGCAGCTTCTCAAATAATGGGCTTTCCGTGAAAATCGAAGACGCCATTCTGGAACCGGGGAAACTAAAGGGAGCTATCTCAAATGAGAAGCAGCAGGTCAGCTGGGATCTCTCATACAGGGGCAGCGAGGAACCCCTCTTTGACCTCCCTGTTAAATATTATGATATGGGATTCCCGAAGGCCAAGGTGCTCGTAGGACTTCCCCTTGCATCCTACAGGGGAAGCCTGAAGATCGACGGGGAGCTCATTGCCATTGACAACTGGATCGGGAGTGAAAATCACAACTGGGGAACTAAACACACGGACCATTATGCCTGGGGACAGGTTGCCGGCTTCGACAACTCGCCCGAAAGCTTTCTGGAACTGGCTACCGCAAGAATAAAAATCGGCCCCATCTGGTCACCCTTCATGACGCCCATTGTTTTTCGTCACCGGGGGAGGGAGTTCGGTCTAAATGAACTGAAGACCACCCTTCGGCGGGCAAGCTTCACCTACTTCGACTGGAACTTCAAGGCCATTAGCCCTGGAATCCGCCTGGAGGGGAATATTCATGCGGAGATGGAAGATTTCGTCTGTCTTCCCTATAACAATCCTATCGGGGGGGTAAAGTTCTGTCTCAACTCAAAGATTGCATCATGCCGGCTCGAGGTGTGGATTGACGGCTCTAAGGATCCCGAGCTGCTTGAAACATCCAGCAGGGCGGCCTTTGAAATCTTGACCGATAGGGACGATCACGGCCTGGTCCCGGCATTTAGAGAGCAATACCCATAAACGCCGCCGTTTTCGATCCGCAGCACCGCGCGACAGCCGGAGATGTATC
>JAIVTZ010000289.1:0-5393 GCA_049188105.1 Deltaproteobacteria bacterium
TCGAGGAGCACGATTTGGGACAAGCACGGCGGGACGCCGCGATTCGCCGCCCGCAGTAGACACCCGGCGAGAAGTGCGGGCTCGCCCTGCTAAGATCAACCACGCCTGATGAGTGGACGCAAGATCCCGTTCCGACACATCGCCGTCGAAGGCCCGATCGGGGTCGGAAAGACCTCCCTCGTTCAGCTGCTGGCTGACCGGTTCGAGGGCGTCATGGTGCTCGAGGACATCACCAATCCCTTCCTGCCGTCGTTCTACGAGGGGCGGGCGGGCGCCGCCTTTCAGGTCCAGATTTATTTCCTGCTGTCCCGCTTCCAGCAACAACGCGAGATCGCGCAAATGAACCTCTTCCAGCGACTCGTGCTGGCGGACTACAGCTTTCCCAAGGATCGGATCTTCGCCTATCTGAACCTCGACGACACCGACCTCCGGGTCTATGAAAAGCTGTACCCCGTGCTCGAGCAGGAGGTTCCGAAGCCCGACCTCGTGATCTACATGCAGGCCTCGGTGCCGGTGCTGGTCGAGCGCATCAAACGCCGTGCGCGCGACTTCGAACGAGCGATGGAGGCGGAGTACCTCGAACGTCTCAGCGAGGCCTACTCCTATTATTTCTTCCACTATCGGGAAACGCCGCTGCTGGTGGTCAACACCGACGAGATCGACTTCGTCAACAATCTCTCCGACTTCGACGCCTTCGTCGAGCAGATCATGCGTAGCCGCCGGGGCACCCAGGTTTACGTCCCTGTGGGTTCGGAACGCACCTAAGAGTTCAAAGTTGAGAGTTGAGAGTTGCGGACGCCCGCCGGACGAGAATTTCCTCAACTCATAACTCTCAACTCGTAACTCTCAACTCGTTTCCCCAAGCGCGAATCCAATCGCCGGGGTTTCGTGCGCTGCTATAGTCGCCGCCGGAGGAAAACCGATGCTCGCCCGCGATCTCTTGCGCAACCACCCGGACCGTGTTCGAAAGATGCTGACCGAGCGCCGGACTGAAGCGCCGCTCGACCACCTACTGGAGGTCGACGCGGCGTGGCGCGAGGTGCTGGTGGAGGTCGAGGATCTCAAGGCGCGCCGAAACGCGGGTTCGAAGGAGATCGGCGGCCTCTACCGCGACGGACGCGGTGACGAGGCGGAGGCGAAGAAGGCCGAGATGGCCGCTCTCGGCGAGGAGATCAAGGGCCTCGAGGGGCGGGCAAGGGAGCTCGAGATGGAGCTCGCGAGCCTCGAGCTGACGATGCCCAACCTCCTCGACGACAGCGTTCCTCTCGGTGCCGATGAGGGGGCCAACAGGATCGAGCGCACCTGGGGCTCGCCGCCGACCTTCGACTTCGAGCCCAGGGCCCACTGGGACCTCGGGCCCGAGCTCGGGATCGTCGACTTCGAGCGCGCGGCCAAGGTGGCCTCGAGCCGTTTTGTGGTCCTCAAGGGGGTCGGCGCCGCGCTCGAGCGAGCGCTGATCTCTTTTATGCTCGACCTCCACACCAAAGAGCATGGTTACACCGAGGTGATCCCACCCTACCTCGTCAACTCGGCGTCTCTCCACGGCACGGGGCAGCTCCCAAAGTTCGCCGACGATCTCTTCCGCATCGAGGACGTCGACCTCTATCTCATCCCGACCGCCGAGGTCCCCGTGACCAATCTCCATCGCGACGAGACCCTCCCGGAGGAGGAGCTGCCGCTGGCCTACTGCGCCTCCACGCCGTGCTTCCGCTCCGAGGCCGGATCGTACGGCAAGGACGTGCGGGGGCTCATCCGGTTGCACCAGTTTCACAAGGTGGAGCTCGTACAGTTTGCCCTCCCGGAGCATTCGTGGGAGCGTCTCGAGGAGCTCACCGGACATGCCGAGGCCGTGCTCAAAGCCCTCGGCCTTCACTACCGAGTGGTCAGCTTGGCGAGCGGCGACCTCGGGTTCTCGGCCGCAAAAACCTACGACATCGAGGTCTGGCTGCCGGCCCTCGAGTGCTACCGCGAGATCTCATCGTGCACCAATTTCACCGATTTCCAGGCCCGTCGCGCCCATCTCCGATATCGCCCTCTGTCTGGCGGCAAGGCCCGTCTCGTCCATACCGTCAACGGCTCAGGGCTCGCCGTGGGTCGCACGATGGTCGCCCTGCTCGAGAACTACCAGCAGGCCGACGGCTCGGTCGTCGTTCCCGAGGTCCTTCGACCGTACCTGGGCGGCCTCGAGCTCATCGAACCAGCCGGATAAAAAGTTTTGAGTTCTTAGTTTTGAGTTTTGAGTTCCCATCCAACTACCCGTGGGCCCTTTGGGTGAGCGGGGGATAACTCAAAACTCATAACTCAACACTCAAAACTATTCAGGTGGTGGAAGTTCGAGCTGGGCGGCGATTGTCGCCATCGCGTCGCGCACGAAGGCGATATGCTCGTCAAGATCGACGCCGAGCTCTTCGATGCCGCTGTGCACGTCGTCGCGGTTGACGCCGCGCGCGAAGGCCTTGTCCTTGAGCTTCTTCTTGACCGACTTGACCTTGACCTCCGCGATCGCCTTGTCCGGGCGCACCAGCGCGCATGCGGTGAGAAAGCCCGAGAGCTCGTCGACCGCGAACAGGGTCTTGCGCACCACGGTGTCTCGCGGCACGCCCATGTAGTCGGCGTGCGAGGCGATGGTCTGGATCCAATCCTCGGGCCACCCATGTTCGCGGAGAATCCCGGTCCCGACATGCAGATGGGTCTCCTCGGTGGGGTTCTGCTGGTAGTCGAAGTCATGCACCAGCCCGATCGTTCCCCACATTTCCTCGTCCTCGCCGAATGACCGGGCATAGGCACGCATGGCGGCCTCGACGCCGAGGGCATGCTTGATCAGGCTCGGGTTGTCGGTGAACTCCGTCAGCAGCGTCCAGGCGTCGGCGCGGGTCGGTGTCTCGCTCATGGTTCCTCCCGGCAAAAAGTATAGCTCGCGTCCGCGTCCGTGTATCATCGCACAAATCACGCAATTTGCGACGACATCTCCTCACGAAACGTAAGAAAAGACCTTGACTTTCCGAGAAATCACCTCCAATATCTGCCAAACGACACTCCAGGAGGCTTCAAAGTGCCAAGATCAGCCGCAGATATTCTCACTCAAGCAAAAGACGACCACGTCCATTTCCTGCGTCTTCAGTTCACCGACATCGACGGCATCATCAAAAACGTCGAGATCCCCGAAAGTCAGTTCGAGAAGGCCCTCGACGGCCAGATCATGTTCGACGGCTCCTCGATCGAGGGCTTCACCCGCATCGAGGAGTCGGACATGCTCCTGGTGCCGGATTTCGAGACCTTCCAGGTTTTTCCATGGGAGGCCAACCAGGGTAAGGTCGGGCGCCTGATCTGCGACATCGCCAACCCCGACGGCAGCCCCTTCGCCGGTTGCCCGCGCGGTGCGCTCAAACGGGTGGTGGCGAAGGCGGAGTCCATGGGCTACCGGATGATGGCCGGACCCGAGGCGGAGTTCTTCCTCTTCCAACGCGACGCAAACGGTGCGGCGATCCCCGCCACCCACGACACGGGAGGCTACTTCGACCTCAGCCCGCGCGATCTCGGCGAGGAGGCGCGGCGCGACATCACCCTCGTGCTGGAGGCGATGGGACTCGAGGTCGAGGCTGCCCACCACGAGGTCGCCCCCGGGCAACACGAGATCGATTTCAAGTACGGCGATACCGTCGCCACCGCCGATGCCGTCGTCACCTTCCGCTTCGTGGTCAAGAAAGTTGCGCTGATGCACGGCCTCCACGCGACCTTCATGCCCAAACCGCTGGCGGGAGTCAACGGCTCCGGCATGCACGTCCACCAGTCGCTCTTCACCTCCGATGGCGCCAATGCCTTCTTTGACGCCGATGGGCCGTGGGAGCTGTCTGATATCGCGCGCTCGTACATCGGCGGTCTCCTCGACCACGCGCGCGCCTTCGTCGCCCTGACCAACCCATTGGTCAACTCCTACAAGCGGCTGGTGCCGGGTTACGAGGCGCCGGTCAACGTCGCATGGTCGGAAAAGAACCGCTCGCCCATGATCCGGGTGCCCGCACGGCGCGGCGTCGGCACTCGCTGCGAGGTGCGGATTCCCGATCCCTCGTGCAACCCTTACCTGGCGTTCACGGCCATGTTGGCCTCCGGGCTCGACGGAATCGAGCGCGAGCTCGATTGCGGCGAGCCGGTCAACCGCAACATCTTCGACATGAGCCAACGCGAGAAGAAGCGCCTCAAGATCGTCCAGCTCCCGGCCAGCCTCGACGAGGCGCTCGATTTCCTGGAGAAGGACAAGGTGCTGCGTGAGGCCCTCGGCGACCACATCTTCGACCACTTCATCTTCAACAAGCGCACCGAGTGGTCCGACTACATCAAGGAGATCCACAACTGGGAGCTCGAACGCTATCTCGACAGATACTGACTCGTGTTTTCTGCAGGCTCCGGTGGAAACTATAGAGATGGCGTAGATAGATCCACGCAAATGCGTTGTAAGACCCACAACGTTACAGAAGAGTAACGTTCTCCGGCCGGGGTCGAACTCGTGACACCACCCCAATCAGCGACCGAATTCGCTATGAATCAAACAGTTGCGCCGACTTCGGCCGCTCCGCGCCGTGGCACGCATTTTGCTCTGTTTTTGGCCGGCCCCGGTGCCGTGGATGAGGTCGCCTTCTACTGAGGTCCGCCATCCTCCGACACGATGCAAGATTGTATAAATTCATGGAATCCGGCGCCCCGAGGGCGAAATGGTCTCGCATCCGCAACGCGAGGCGGGTTTCGGCCACTGAAGGATACCTGCCGGAACGGATCTCGAACATTCGTGCTGCCGTCTGCGCGTACACTGGTTCAACCACCGGTCTTCCACTGGTGAGCTAGGAACGGGGGTACGAGATCCATGCCCATCATCACGATATCTCGGAGGTCCTGCAGCGGCGGCGCACAGTTGGCCGAGGAGTTACACCAACGCCTTGGCTGGAAGATCCTCAGTCAGGAAGATGTGTCGGCGGCGGCCGCCAAGGCCTACCGGATGACCGAGCAGGAGCTCTTCCGGGGACTGTACCTGCCGGCCAACTTTTACGAACGCTTCACCCATCGCAAGACCCGCTATCTCCTTGCCACCCAGGCGGCGGTTACCGAACTGTTCGCCGACGGCAACGGCATTTACCACGGACTTGCCGGCCAGTTCCTTTTCGCCGACCTTTGCAACGGGTTCAAGGTGCGAATCGTCGCCCCAATGGAGTACCGGATCGAAACCGCGATGCAGCGATTCGGTTTGAAGAGGGCCGAGGCGAAACGGCACCTCCGCGACGCCGACGAGTACCGTTCGCGATGGAGTCGGCAGATCTTCCACGCCGACATCACCGATGCCGATCTCTATGACCTGGTGATCAATCTCGAACATGTGGGCATCGACAAGGCCGCAAAGATGA
>JAIVTZ010000290.1:0-5388 GCA_049188105.1 Deltaproteobacteria bacterium
CTCGGAGCGGCTGGCGGCCATCGAATTGTAAAACGGCAGGCCGATGAGGTGGAAGCCCCCGAAGACCGCCTTGATGGGGACACGCGGAAACTGGGCGGCGGCGGCGTCGATGATATTGAGGATGCCGTGGTGCGAGCAACCGGAGAACACGACCATCCCGTCATCCTCGTGCACCACCATCATCAGCTCGTGGTCGAAGTCATCGGGGATGAGGCCACCGTTCGATTCCTCGAAGAGGCGGCTGTTTCCACGGGGGCGCCGATGCGCCGAGCCGATCGCGGTGAGCAGGTAGACGCCGGGCGCGACCAAGCGCATCTCGCTGATAATCTCGATTCGGTCCGCAAACCGATCGAGGAGATCGAGGTCGATGCCGATGGGCCGCTTGATGACCGCCAGCGCCTTGAACCATCGACCGACGGGCGGGCTCTGGCGCAAATAGACGGTGGCTCGGGTATTGACCTCGAAAAAGTGCTCGAGCCCGCCGCCGTGATCGAAATGGTAGTGGGATATGACCGCGACATCGACATCGGAGATGTCGATGTCCATCGCCTTTGCGTTGTGCAGAAACGCGCCCGAAGCGCCGGTGTCGAAGAGGATCCGGGTCTCGTCGCACTCCACGTGCACCGACAGCCCGAACTCCGGCTCCAGATCATCCCGACCTTCGAGCCTGCTGTTTTCGATCAAGGTGGTCACTCGCATCGCGACCTCCACAGCCTGATGATCTACAGTCTACCCCGCGCGAGCTCCCTGGCCAGCTCCTCGACCCCTTGCACGGTCAACGGATACATTCGGAAGATCCGGCGGATGAGCCTGATCGACGGGGCGGACCAGGATTCCTCACCCATCGGGTTCAACCAGGCGCAGTGCTCGAAGTGGTCGCGGACCCTCTCCAAATACTCCACACCGGGCCGTTCGTTGCGCTCGGTGTAGTCGATCGCCCCGAAGCGGTCGGTGAGCTCGCCCGGGTACATGTAGGCGTCGCCCACCAGCACCAATCGCGTCGCACGGTCGAATCGGCGGAAGAGATCGGCAAGCGGGATCTTCTCGGAGAACCTCGCGTTGCCGTAGACCCGCTCGTAGATGCAGTTGTGGAAGTAGACGTGGTCGAAGTGCTTGAAGTGCCGCGCCTGGTGGGCGGCCGAGAAGAGGGTGTCCACCAGGTGCTTGAACGGCCACATCGAGCCGCCGATGTCCATGGCGAGAACGAGGCCCAAACGGTTCTCGCGCGGCGGCTTGAAGACCAGCTCGAGCTCGCCGCCGAAGCGGGCAGTGCGGTCGATGGTGTCGTCAAGGTCGAGCTCGTCGGCCGGCCCCACCCGCTCGAGCGCCCGCAGCTTCCTCAGCGCCACACTCAGCTGGCGGGTGTCGAGCACCAGGTCCTTTCGGTGCTCCCGGAAGCGGCGTTCGGCCGCCACCTGGACCGCAGAGCCCGCGCCGTGCTCGCCGCCGACTCGGATCCCGCCCGGGTGTGCACCGGAGTGGCCGAATGCGGAGGTGCCGCCGGTGCCGATCCAGTGGTCGCCTCCGTCGTGCCGCTCATTCTGCTCCTCGAGCCGCCGCTCGAACTCCGCCCGCAGAGCATCCACGTCGACCGCGTCCAGTATCTTCCGCCACGCCGGGTCGATGGCATAGGGTGGGACGGGGTTTTCCAACCAGTCCCACACCTCCTTCTCGATGGCGGCGATCTCGGCTTCAAGGCCCTCGAAGTGGGCCGCAAAGCAGAGATCGAAGTCGTCGAGCTCGGCCTCGTCCTTGACCAGGATGCCGCGGGCGAGCGAGTAGAAACCGACCAGCGACGACCCGTGCAGCCCGCGCGCGAGACCGTCGATCACGCCCAGCCACTGCTGCGGGGTGACCTTGAGCCCGTGCCCCCGGAGACGGTAGAAGAACGACAGGAAGATCCCCGCGTGGTCGGTGTCCGGAACAATTTCAGCCATCGTCCGAGGGCCACCGCCCCGCGGATCCCGCTCGCGCCTTGGCCACCGCCTCCACGTCCTCCTCCTTCTTGATCAGCGCTCCGAGGAACGGGATCTCCTTGGCGATGTGGCCGGGCTGGACGCCGGCGGCCAACAGCGCCCCAATCCAGTCGATAAGCTCCGAGGTCGAGGGCCTCTTGCGCAGCCCCTTGACCTCACGCAGCCAGTAGAACTTCGCAAGGCACTGCTCGAGCAGCGTGTCGCCGATCTCCGGGTGGTGGACACGGACGATGCTGGTCATGAGCTCCTCATCCGGGAACTCGATGAAATGGAAGACGCAGCGTCTGAGAAACGGATCGGGCAGCTCCTTCTCGGCGTTGGATGTGATGACGACCACCGGACGCTGGGCAGCCTGATGGTTGTCGCCGGTCTCGGTCACCGTGAACTCCATGACGTCGATTTCGTGCAGCAGATCGTTGGGAAACTCGAGGTCCGCCTTGTCGATCTCGTCGATCAGGAGCACCACCTGGTGCTCGCTGGTAAGCGCCCGGCCGAGGGGGCCGAGTTGGATGTACTGGCGGATGTCGGACACGTCGTGGTCGCCGAAGCGGCTGTCCTGTAACCGCTTCACCGTATCGTAGACATAGAGGCCGTCGGCCGCCTTGGAGGTCGACTTGACGTTCCAGGCGATCAGCTCGAGCCCGAGGTCCTCCGCCACCGCCGTCGCCAGCAGCGTCTTGCCCGTGCCCGGTTCGCCGCGAACGAGAAGTGGTCTCTGAATGGCCACCGCCACATCGACCGCATGGCGGAGCTCCGGCGAGGTAATGTAGTCGTCCGTGCCCGAGAATCGGTTGAAATCACTGCTCATTGATGGCTCCCTCATCGATCTACGCCGTCATCATAGTGGAGGTTACCAACAGGTACCACGTGAGCCTCGTGCAAAACCCTACGTTCGACGCTGCTTGATAGACACCGTTCGCTCGCTTTCCGAATCGCCGAAGATACGAGAAGGACCCTGAAGGTGGGCTAAAGCCCACCCTACCAGCCCGCGCAAATATTGGGCCCGGAGTAGGGTGGGCCTTGGCCCACCTTCAGTTTCGCAAGACGCTCACGTGGAACCTGAAGAAACTGCTATTTTGGGCGCATGGCAACTCCAGCCTGTCGTGTCGCGAAGGTCGAGCTCTTTCACGTGGCGATTCCGCTGCCGGCTACCTTCCGCCCGGCCTGGATCCCCGGCATGCCGGCAAACGAAAACCGGTTCACGCTGGTCAGGGTGACCACCGACGACGGAGTCGAGGGCTACAGCGCCGGCCCCGCCATCGGCCGCGAGCGGGCCGGGCTCGGCGACGTGCTCGGGCCGTACCTGCTGGGCGAGGACGCCACCGACATCACACTGATCCAACAGCGTCTGCGTGAGATCTCGTACCTGGGCTGGCGCAACTGGTGGATCGAGCCGGCCTTCTGGGACATCAAGGGCAAGATCGAGGGAAAACCGGTGTGCGAGCTGCTCGGCGGTGCGCCGTGCACCGTCCGCCTGTACGCCTCCACCGGCGAGGTCAAGGTGCCTGAGGCCAGGATTGAAGAGGTGGAGGCACGCCACGCCGAGGGCTTCCGCACCGTCAAGATTCGAGTCCACGACTTCGACGAGGCGGTGGACATCCGGCAGGTCATGGAGACCGCTCGCGCGGTGGGCGACCGGGTGAAGATCGCGGTCGATGCCAACCAGGGGTGGCGGGTCACGATCGTCGGCGACTCACCATTGTGGGATCTGGAGCGGGCCAAACGATTTGCCGACGCCTGTGCCGAGGTCGGGGTGGCGTGGATCGAGGAACCTCTCGCCATGGATGCATACGAGGATTTGAGCGCGCTCACCACGTATAGCCGTGTACCGATCGCCGGGGGTGAGCTCCACAGCTCCGGCTTGCCCGAGCTGAGAACGATGATCGAGCGACGTTGCTACAACATCTTACAGCCCGATGCCCTCTTCACCGGCGGCATCGCCCAGACCTGGGAAGTGATCCGGCTGTGCCGGGAGCACGGTCTCGCGTACTCGCCCCACACCTGGACAAACGGCATCGGCTTCGCCGTCAACCTGCAGCTCTTCGCGGCCAGCGGTTACGCGGACGAGCGGGAGCTCGAGTACCCGCTGGCGCCACCCGGCTGGACGGTGGAGGCCCGCGACGGCATCCTCGAAGAGCCGTTCGATCACCACCGCGGCACCCTCGAAACTCCGACCTCACCCGGTCTCGGCTTTACTCTCGACCGTAAAGCGCTCGCCCGCTGGGGCAAACGATTCTTCGTCATGGACCGCAAACGGCTGATCTGGTTCTCTCTCAGGCACCGCGGCATCAAGGCGTCGAAGGAAATCGACCGTGCACGCCGCGCGCGGATCGGAGAGGCCTGACTCGCGGCGGTGTCGCAGCTCATGGGCGCCGACCGTCCGTTCCTCCGACCGCCCTGTAACATCGCCTGCCCTCGAAGATACTCTTATGGGGAGCACTGAAATCACGATGACCTTCGAACAGCTCTACAACACCTACTACTCCGACGTCTACCGCTTCGCCGTCTGGCTGACTCGCGATCGAAGTCAGGCCGACGACGTCGCGTCCGAGACCTTCGTCCGCGCGTGGGCGCGCCGCGATCGTCTGCGTACCGAGACCCTGAAGGGCTACCTGCTGGCGATCGCGCGCAGCGTCTTCCTCAAACAACGAAAGCAATCCAACAACCACGAACAGCTACCCGAGGAGCTGGCCGACAGAGCGCCCGATCCCCACCGGATGGCCGCCTCGCGCATGGACCTGGACCGTGTGACCGCCTCTCTCGCCCAATTACCCACCGTGGATCGTCTGGCGCTGGTACTGAGAACGGAGCAATCGCTACCATACGCCGAAATCGCGAGGGTCCTCGAAATATCGGATGGCGCGGCGCGGGTCAAGGTCCACCGCGCCCGCCGACGACTGCTCGCGAAAACCATGACTCACAACGGAGGTGAATGATGGCCGTAACACGAGACGTGATTCTCGATCTCCTGCCCCTGTATTTCTCGGACGAAGCGAGCCCGGACTCCCAGGCTTTGGTCGAGGGGCATCTCGCCAGCGATCCCGACCTCGCCAAACTGGCGACGCAGTGGAAGGACCGGCTGCCGGAACCGCCTCCAGCGCCGGTAAACCCAGACGCCCAGGTTACGGCCTATCAGGAGGCCAAGCGGCAGATCGCCAACCGCGTGATCACCATCGCCGCCGCGATCGCGTTCGCAACGCTGGTTGTGGGCGGCGCCGCACTGATGGGCGCGATGCTCTTGTTTTTTCGTTAACCCGCTCTCTCAAGAAACTCCAGAGTTTCTTTCTGATGGGTCGAGCCAGCCGCGACTTGTCACGGCGTAGTGCGAAGCACGAAGCCGGAAGCGGCGAAAGACAATCGGAAGATGATGGCTGCGGCTCACGCCGCAGCCGCAATCTGTCGCCCCCTTTCG
>JAIVTZ010000291.1:0-5386 GCA_049188105.1 Deltaproteobacteria bacterium
TCGGGTAGGAACGGGATACACTGGCTTTGAAGGGGGAGCGGTGGATCGAATTGTGGAGTTCTTGTTCGAAGTGGGGATGCTCAAGCGGACGCCGCGTTCGGGTTGGCAGTTCCTCGGCGCCGGGTCGGAGTCGGTCGCCGAGCACGTCTTCCGCGCCGCCATGATCGCCTTCGTGCTCGCCCGCATGGACCCCACGGTGGACGCCGACAAGGTGCTGCGGCTGGCGCTGGTGCACGATCTGCCCGAGACCCGCACCGGCGACCTCAACTACGTCAACCAAAAGTACGTCGAGGCCGACGAGGCGCGGGCGGCTGACGACATCTCCCGGGGCCTGCCCTTCGCTGACGAGCTGCGTGAGCTGCTGGCCGAGTACCGCGACGAGAGCACACCCGAGGCGATCACCGCCCACGACGCCGACCAGATCGAAATGCTGCTCCAGCTCAAGGAGCATCTGGACAGCGGCTGTCCGGCGGCCTCCGACTGGATTCCATTCGTCGAGCGCAGGCTTCGAACCGAAACCGGCAAGACCCTGGCGAAGCACATCCTCGAGCAAGACTCGGCTTCGTGGTGGTTCGACCGAGACTCCGAGTGGTGGATCCGTCGGGGGAAGGACTAGTGGCCCTTGACTCGAGGCCCGAGATAACCGATTCTCGGACTCTCGACCGCTTCGCAGGCACCGATCAATATTTGGAGGAGGCTGATGGCCAAGATTGCGGCACCACTCACCACCGCGGCAGTCCTTCTGCTCCTCGGCTGCGGGTCCACAGTCGCTGAATTGCCGGTGCGGGCCGAGTACAGCAAGACGACGAGCTTTCACGAGTGGAAGACCTTTCGATTCTCCGCCGTAACAACAGGTGGTGGTGACGCTACCCGTTACCCAAAGGCCGAGAAGATGGTTCAAAAGGCGCTTCTCGAAGAGCTCACCGCCCGGGGGTACGCACGCATCGAGGATGGCACCCCGGATTTCCGCGTCGCATTCGATCTGAGGTTCCGCGGCGACACGAGGCTGCAGACGATCCCCGAGGGCGGCGGCGCCGACCCTTTGGCGCGTTCCGCCGCCGGAACGAATCCGAGCGGCACGTTGACCGTCAAAATGCTCGATCCGCTGACCTCGCAAATCCTGTGGTCTGGCACCATCTCGGAGATCAAGATGAAGGCCATCGAGCCGCAGAAAGAGCTCAAAAAGGCCGTGTGGCGGGTGCTGGTGGAGTTCCCGCCGATAACCGGATGAAGGTCCCGATCCGATGAACGAAACCCCGCTGAAAATGACTCCCATGCTCCGTCAGTACCTCGATCTCAAGGAGCAGGCGGGTTCGGCCCTTCTCCTGTACCGCATGGGCGACTTCTATGAGCTGTTCTTCGAGGACGCCCAGCAAGCGGCGCCGGTGCTCGGCATCACCCTGACCCGAAGACGGCAGAACGATTCGGTGGACGCCCCCATGTGCGGCGTGCCCCACCATGCGTTCGACGGGTATCTCGGAAAGCTCCTCGATGCCGGCTTCCGCGTCGCGGTCGCCGAGCAGGTCGAGGACCCCGCCGAGGCCAAGGGGCTCGTCCGTCGTGAGATCATCCACACCCACACGCCGGGGACCATCTCCGACACCGAGCTACTCGACGGCAGGGACCGTTGTTACCTTGCCGCTTTCGGTGGCGACAACGATGCTTCGGCGCTGGCCTGGATCGAGATCAGCACCGGTGTTTTCGAGGGCATTCGCGGCGCAGATACTGACATGTTGACCGAACACCTCGCGCGCCTGCGGCCCCAAGAGGTCCTGGTCGCCGACGACTGGGACGGCTGGGAGAGCGTCTGGCCACCGGAAATACCCCCTCCGACCGTGACTCCGATTCCGCCCGAGGCGTTTTCTCCCTCGGCCGGAGAGAAACGCCTGCGGAGGGTGCTGAGCGTCCGCTCCCTCCGTGGTTTCGGTTTGGAATCGGGAGAGCCCCTGGTCGGCATGGCCGGCGCCCTCCTCGGCTATGTCGAGAGCACTCAGAAGGGCGCCCTCAACCACCTCGGCGCGTTCATTTGCCGGGACGGCGGCGAGGCAATGGTCATCGACCGCGCCAGCCTTCGCAACCTCGAGGTAGTGAGAGCGGCCGACGGCTCCCGCGGCGGCTCGCTGGTCGGTATCCTCGATCAGACGCAGACCCGCATGGGGTCTCGACTGCTCTTCGATCGGCTGGTGAGGCCCAGCATCGACCTCGAGGAGATCGGCGAACGCCACCGCGCGGTGGCCGAGATTGTCGACGACCCCGAGCTCCTCGAGGGCTTGCAGAAGACAATGGAGGACATTCCGGATCTCGAACGGCTGGCGGCCAGGGTCGGCCTGGCGCTCGCCACACCCCGGGAGCTGGAAGGTTTACGCCACGGTCTCGATCTCCTGCCCGCAGTGCGGGAGGCGGTCGAAAACGCCACTTCGTCCCGGCTGCGCCTCCTCACTGAGGCGCTCGACCCAATGCCGGATCTCGCCCGAATCCTGCATCAGCGCCTGGCCGACGAGCCCGCCCGGGTCCCGGGGGGCGGGGTCATGGCAAGCGGTTGGGACGACGAGCTCGACAAGCAGCGCGAGCTGGCACGCGGCGGCAAGGAGCTGCTGGCCGGCATCGAGACCACCGAGAGGAAACGCACCGGGATCGGCTCCCTCAAGGTCCGTTACAACAAGGTCTTCGGATACTACATCGAGGTCAGCAAGACCAAACTCGACCGGGTCCCCGACGACTACGAACGGCGCCAGACTCTGACCAACGCCGAACGTTTCATCATTCCCGAGCTCAAGGAGCTCGAGGCACGAATCCTGTCAGCCGAGGAGCGAGCGACAACCCGTGATCGAGAGCTGTTTCAGGAGCTCATCGACGAGCTCTCGAAACACGCCCAACGGATTGCCGCCACCGCCACCACCCTCGCCCGCCTCGATGTCCTCACAGCCTTCGCCGACCGCGCACGACGCTGGGGTTACTGCCGGCCGGTGATGGCCGAGGAACCCGGAATTCGAATCCGAGAGGGCAGACATCCGGTACTCGAGGTTCTGCAGCGTGACCCGCCGTTCATCCCCAACGATTGCCGCCTCGATCCGGATTCCTGCCGAATCGTGCTCCTCACGGGACCCAACATGGGCGGCAAGTCCACCTATCTCCGACAGTGCGCGCTCATCACACTGATGGCGCACGCGGGTTCCTTCGTGCCCGCCGCCGAGGCCGAGATCGGTCTCACCGACCGCATCTTTACCAGGGTCGGGGCGTCGGACATGCTTTCCAAGGGCGAGTCCACCTTCATGGTGGAGATGACCGAGACCGCCAACATCCTCCACCACGCCACTCCCCGCTCGCTGGTGATACTCGACGAGGTGGGACGCGGCACCGCCACCTTCGACGGGCTGTCTCTCGCGTGGGCGATCGTCGAGTACCTGCACGACCGCGAGGATCACGCGGCCCTCGTCCTCTTTGCCACTCACTACCACGAGCTCACCGACCTCGGCCGCATGCTGCCGAGGCTTCAGAACCGGTCGATGGCGGTCAAGGAGTGGCGCGGCTCGATCCTCTTCCTCCACCGGGTGGTGGAAGGTCCCGCCGATCGGTCGTATGGGATCCACGTGGCGCAGCTGGCGGGCGTTCCCGACGAGGTGTGCCGACGCGCCGAGCAGGTGCTGGTGAACATCGAACGGCACGAGCTCAACTTCGCCGGCGACCCGGTGATGCAGAGCCCCGCCGACGCCACCGCCGACCGCATCAGCCAGCTCGATCTCTTCCGCTCTCCGACCGAAGAGCTGGTCGATCGTCTGCGCCGCGTCGATCCCGAGGGAATGACCCCCCTCGACGCCCTGAATCTCCTCGCCGACCTTCGTGCTAAGGTCCTGGGTGACGACTGAGCATATGAAAACCGAATCCATGCCCCTGGTCGTCGGTCTTCCCGGCACCACCCTCGGCGCCGAAGAGAAGGTCGTTCTCGAACGGGTTCAGCCCGCGGGGGTGATCCTCTTCTCGCGCAACATCTCGACCCCTGAGCAGGTGCGGGAGCTGGTTGGCGCTATCCGGGAGCTCGAGCCGCGGCCGTTCGTCACCGCAGACCTCGAGGGCGGCATGGTCAACCGGCTGTCCACGCTGTGGGGCGAGCTGCCGACGGCGGGCGCAGCCGGCGCCGCCGGACGTCGCGCGGTGCGCGCTTTGGGAGAAGCGGCCGGCGCCGCCTGCAGAAACCTCGGCATCCACCTCGATCTGGCGCCGGTTGTCGATCTCGACTGTCCGGGCGGTTGTCTCGGCGGACAGGGGCGCTGTTTCTCCGACGACCCCGAGCGGGTCGCCGTCCTCGCCCGTGTATTCAACGAGGGATTGGCCGAGTGGGGGGTGTCGGGCTGCACAAAGCACTTCCCCGGCCTCGGTCCGGTACCGGCCGACACCCACGAAGAGCTCCCCGTCCTCGAGTTGGACGAGGCGGCCCTCGAAAACCACCTGTCCGTCTTCGAGGAGCTGGGCCCCGAGTTCCCGGCGGTCATGGTGGCCCACGTGGTGGTTCCCAGCCTCGGCGACGCAGAGCAGCCGGCGTCGCTGTCGCGGGCGATCATCGAACGCGCATCGAGGCTTCCCGGGTCGCCGGTGGTTCTCGCCGACGATCTCGAGATGGGCGCACTGGACGGGGTTGGGGGTCTGCCCGAACGCGTGGTGGCCGCTGTGCACGCCCGCAACCACGGCGTCCTGGTCTGCAACGCGTTCGACCGCCTCGACGACATCATGACCCACCTCAACGATCTCTCATCAACCGATTCCACCCTCGGCGCCCGATTGACCGAGATGTCGGCGCGCATGGGAACCCTCCGTCGTGACCTGTTACAGAAGGCTGCCGCCGTACCGGCCCCCGACGACACCACGGTCGAACAACTCTGGCAACAGGCACGCCGCGAAGCGGGCTGACGCCGCTTCGCAAATTTCGAATTTCGAATTTCGAATTTATCGCTCACCCCACCACCCAGTTTTGAGTTCTCAGTTTTGAGTTTTGAGTTGTCCCCCACCCACCCATGAAGTCAGGGGGGGAACTCAAAACTCATAACTCAAAACTCAAAACTCCCTGCCCCCTGGCGCATTTCGTTTGGTGGCGGCACAATGTCTCCATGAGTGAATCGCGCGCCGTTGTTCTGCTGTCGGGTGGTCTGGATTCGACGACGGTGCTGGCAATCGCGCGCGCTGAAGGGCTCGACTGTCACTGTCTGACGGTCGATTATGGCCAACGGCACCGGGTGGAGATCGAGGCGGCCCGCAGAGTGGCGGATTCCCTCGGAGCCGCATCCCACCGAATCATCAGTCTCGACCTGCGGGCGATCGGCGGGTCGGCGCTCACCGACGACATCGACGTCCCAAAGGACCAGGATCCGGAGTCCGGGGAGGTGCCGGTTAC
>JAIVTZ010000292.1:0-5380 GCA_049188105.1 Deltaproteobacteria bacterium
ACTTTATCCGCGCCGTAATACCCAAGCTTTTCGCTAAGCCCCGCAACGCCGTCGCCCAACAGGACCAGGAGCATCGTGCCGACCAGCTCGCCGAGGAAGATGTTCATATACTACTCGTCCAGCGGGATCACGGAGAGCGTTTGCGGTTCGTCATGGCCCGAGTTGAGCTTGTCGGGACCGGTGACCATGTCGAAGTTCGCAACGATCAGTTCCTTACCGCGGACCAACGGCTCGCCCGGCTGATCCAGCCCACCGGCGGAGCCGTCGCAATCGGGGCTCGCGGCCAACTGCCGGACCTTGCCGTCGGGTGAGACGACGCAGATCGCGTTGTTCGAGAAATCGGCCACGTAGATGTGGGTGGCGTCAGGGGTATGGGCGAAGAATGCAACTTTTTGTCCGTCCGGTGACCAGGTCGGTGCCCTGGCCGGAGAGGGAGGTGACGTAGAGGCCGTTGTCCACCCCGGCGATCGTGCCGGGGCGCCGTTTTTTGGTGACCATGGACTACCGTCTCGAGCAGCTCCGTTTTGAACTCCGGGAGGATCCGTCCTCCCGGGTTTTCTTCAAGCTCGGCGAGCATCTTCGCCGCGAGGGCGAGCTCGGCGAGGCGGTCGAGGTGCTGCGCGCCGGGCTGCTCGAGCATCACCCACGATACGTTGCCGCATGGGTCAGCCTGGGACGTGCGCTGTTGGCCGCCGGCGACGGCGCCGAGGCGGCGACCGCCCTCGACAGGGCCCTCGAGCTCGATCCCGGGAACGCGGTCGCGGCGCGAGCCGCCGGCGAGGCGGCCATCGTCAACCAGGAGTGGGTCAAGGCGGTCAAGGCGCTCAAACGGTCGCGCGGGCTGACCCCGCAGGACGACTCCCTCGACGAGCGGATCGAATTCGTAGAGGACAAGCTCGACGAGCTGGGTATCCTCGAGCAACCGACCTCATCCGCCGATGAGAGCCCGGAGCCACCTCCGGCGCCTGTGGCGACCGACGCTGCCGCCGGTGAGCCCTTTGCCGTGAAGCCGGCCGCCGACACCGCCAAGTGGGAAGACGCCAACGATGTCTTCGCTGAGGGTTGGGTCGATGACGACGACGTGGCGAGCCTGACCGCCGATGATACGCCGGAAGATCCGACAATCCAGGACACCTCTCCGCCCGAGATCGAGATCGAGGTCATCGACGAGGAGACGCCGGTTTTCGCAGCCGACGAAGCTCCTTCGCTGCCCGAACCCGAACCCGAGCCCGCGCCCGAGCCCGTGCCCGAGCCCGAGCCCGCAAAAAAGCCGGAGACAGCGCCGGTTGTCGATTCAGCATCTCCACCAACCCCGCATCGGGCAGTGACTCCTCGCGAGGGCATGAAGACCGTACCCGCCGCGCCGACCGTGCGCCGGTTCGCACGCGAGATAGGTGTGGACATCTTTTCAGTCTCCGGCACCGGCCCGGGTGGCCGCATCTCCATTGACGACGTCAAGGCCCACGCCAATCACCTGCTTTCAAAACCATCGGCACAGCCGGGCCCCCTCTCCACCACCGAGCTGCCCGATCTCGAGCGTTTCGGACCGATTCGGCGCGAGACCATGTCCAAGGTGCGCCGGTTGACGGCCGAGAACCTGACCCGGGCGTGGCTGACCGCGCCCCAGGTCACCAATCACGAGATCGCCGACATCACCGAGCTCGAGAAGTTCCGCAAGGCTTACAAGGAACGGGTCGAATCAGCCGGCGGCAAGCTGACAATGACCGCCATCTTGGTCAAGATCGTCGCCTCAGCACTCAAACAGCACCCGACCCTCAACGCGGCTGTCGACATGGTCAACCACGAGATCGTCTTCCGGGAGTCGATCAACATCGGGGTCGCGGTCGACACCGAGCGCGGGCTGCTGGTGCCGGTCATCCGCGACGCCGACACCAAAAACCTGACGGACATCGCGGTCGAGCTCGACGATCTCGCCCGTCGCGCCCGCGAGAAAAAACTCATGCCCGATCAAATGCAGGGCGGCACCTTCTCCATCTCCAACCTCGGGGGCATCGGTGGGACAGGTTTCTCTCCCATCGTCAACTGGCCCGAGGTGGCGATTCTCGGCGTCTCCAGGGCACGCATCGAGCCGGAGTGGTACGAGGGCGCGTTCAGACCGCGGCTCATGATGCCGCTGTCGCTGTCCTATGATCACCGGCTGGTGGACGGCGCCGACGCCGCGCGTTTTCTCGCTCGCCTCAAGGATGCGCTGGAACAACCTCTGCTGCTCGCGCTCGAGGGGTGAGCGCCGTCGGGGCATGTCGTGAGTCCGGCGAGCACACAGCCATCATTTCGGAGCTATGGACATGGCCTGGCTATCGTAGGCGAAACGCCAGCACCGCACGATCGTCATTTTCCTCGGTATTCTGCGAGTGGCGTTCGACTTCATCAACGAGACATTTGACCATTTCGTCAACCGGCAGATCTCGGTGGTTGGACAGGAACTCCTCCAGACCTTTCTTCTCGAATTCCTCTCCGAAGGAGTTGGTGGCCTCGGTGATGCCGTCGGTGGCAAAGAACAGCGTGTCCCCGGGGTGCAGCTGGAGCAGCGCTGTGACCAGCGTGATCTCCTCCATGGCTCCCAGGATGAGGTTCCGCGCGCCGTCGAGCGGTACGGGCCTCTCTTCAGTAGCGCGGATCAGGTAGGGCTCCGGGTTGTGACCGCAATTGCAGTAGGTGAAATTCAGGCTCGAGGCGTCGAAGATACCCGCCGCAACCGCCGCGAAGCTCTGACGCGGAGTCAGGTTGAAGAGCCTCCGGTTGAGCAGATACAAGAAGTCTTCGAGCGGGCCTGTGCTCTCGGCCCATGACTGGAATGTCGTCTTGATGATCGCCGTGATGAGGGCCGCTGACAGGCCATGGCCGCTGACATCAGCAAACACGATCGCCACCCTCTCTTCGTCCAGATGGGTGACATCGAAGTAATCGCCTCCAACTTCCTCCTCGGGAACGAAGCTGCTGCCCCACTCGAGACGATTGGCCATGGGCATATTGGCCAGGTCCGGCAGGAGCATCTGCTGGACCGCACGTGCCCGCTCCAAATCACCGCGAATCCAGTCAGCGTACAGATGAAGCTGCGCGTTCGCCTTTTCCAGCCTGAACGCCTTTTCCTCGTTGTCATACACGAGACTGCCGACCGTCATAAAAAAGAGGTATGTCGTCGCAAACACCCCGGCGGCCGCAAAGAGGCTGGCCGCGAGCAGCGCCCAGGAACTCCCGTTGAAGAAGTAGAGGAGGAAGACCCCAAGGGGCGCGAGCCCGAGAACCCCGCCGTACCACGGGGCAGCCCGGAACAGGGCCCGATGGTCCTGGAGGTGGCGCTGGCGTTTCTTGAACCAGGCGACGAGCTTGCTGAAGCGCGTCATACAGTAGGAGTAGGAGACGGACAGGGTATTGTCGTGAATTCTCGTCAACGTACAGGCGAAGCTGACGCCCACCTCATCACGGAGTCGGACGGCAGTCCACCCGGCCGACCGCGATACCGGCTGCCTCAGGTCGCGACGGAACGCGAAGAGCAGAGTCAGGACGTCGGCGACCTGGTTGCTCTCCAGGCGGGAGTCCAGCTCGACGTGGCGGATGCCGAAATCACTCAGAAATCTCCACAATCTCCTCCAGTCCTGAAGCGGCGTCAGCTCGCCGCCATCCGGCAGGCGTGCGCTGCCTTCAGGGGTAATTTCGAAGCGAACGACCTCTTGGTTTTCGGCCGTGCCGATCACTCGACACTCGTTCTCCACCCACGCCGAAAAGGTTCTAATCTCGGTCCAAAGAGGGGTGGCACGGAGAAACAATTTCCCCACTGCAAGGCGGATGGAGTTCACGCCCGGCGACGACGCCTCCTGGAGGTCGGTAGTCGCTGTGCTTGGCAGCCACGACGAAGACGGCGTGGCGCTGCTGGGTATCGTCATCTCGGACCTTTCGCTGATCACGTTGTGTGGTCAACCCTCAGCCTCTCGGAGGAGACCTCGAGACTGGCGGATTCGGTTCCTCGATTTACCTTTGACGTAGAAAGGTTGTGCCGTGCGCGGAGCGGGGTTACACCGGCCCTACGAGCACCGGTTCTTGAAGCTAGTCCGCATATCTCACCGAGACGGAATCGGGCACGAGAAATGTCAGGAATTTGTCATACCGGAATTCTCGTGAGACGATCTCGCGACTTGGAGGAGCCATGAAGCTCAAACTCGGGATTGCACTCACGACACTTTCTACCGCCCTGATGATCACCGGTTGCGCGCAACAACCGGAAACGCCCACCCCTGCGGCGTCTGTTGATGCCGCACCAGCCCTACCCAGGATCGTTGAGCCGGATCCGCAGGAGTCCCACTTCGGCGAGCTCCGGATGCTCACCGACGGCGGCGAGAACGCCGAGGCCTACTTCTCCTTCGCCGGTGGTGATCTCATCTTCCAGTCCACGAGACCGCCCTATGGCTGCGACCAGATCTTCGTCATGAACGCCGACACCGCGGAGACGACCCTCGCCTCCACCGGCACCGGCCGCACGACCTGCGCCTACTACCTCCCCGGCGACGACTGGGTCATCTACTCCTCGACCCACCTCGAAGACCCCGAATGTCCCCCCACTCCGGACCACAGCCGTGGCTACGTGTGGCCCATCTATCCGGAGTACGAGGTCTTCCGCGCGCGACCGGATGGCAGCGAGGTCTCCCGGCTCACGGATAAGGCCGGGTACGACGCCGAGGCCACGGTCTCGCCGCAGGGCGACCGCATCGTCTTCACCTCGATGCGCGACGGCGACCTCGATATCTACTCGATGAACCTCGACGGCTCCGACGTCGTACGTCTGACCGACGAGATCGGCTATGACGGCGGTCCCTTCTACTCGCCCGACGGCACCAAGATCGTCTTCCGCGCGCGCCACCCGTCGGACGCGGCCGAAATCGAGGATTACCAGGCCCTACTCGCCGATGACCTCATCCGGCCTTCCAAGCTCGAGATCTTCGTGATGGACGCCGACGGCTCGAACAAACGCCAGATCACCGACCTCGGCGCCGCCGCGTTCGCGCCCTTCTTCCACCCCTCGGGAGAGAAGATCATCTTCGCCAGCAACTACGGCGATCCGAAGGGACGCGAGTTCGACCTCTGGATGGTCGACCTCGACGGCGACAACCTCGAGCGGATCACCTACAGCGAGGGCTTCGACGGCTTCCCGATGTGGTCGCCCGACGGCACGAGCTTCGTCTTCTGCTCCAACCGCCATAACTCGAAGCCCGGAGAGACGAATATCTTCGTGACGGAGTGGACTGATTGAATTCGGAATTCAGAATTCGGAATTCGGAATTCCCACCCAGCCACGGCTGGAAGAGTTTTGAGTTCTTAGTTTTGAGTTTTGAGTTCCTCCCCTCCACTCCTTTGCCTCATATGG
>JAIVTZ010000293.1:0-5370 GCA_049188105.1 Deltaproteobacteria bacterium
GTTCAGCCTAAGATGAGCGGTTCTGCCGGATGAGAATCGCTCATCTTAGGTTCAGGTAAGGCTGGGTGGGCGATCGGTCAGAAGTCAATTCCAAGCCCGAACATCAGCCGGAAATCGTCCTGCTCGGGAGTGATCCCGGTCGAGTCCTCCCTGGGGTTCTGGATACGGTCCCAGACCAACGTGATGTCGAAATCGAGCAGTTTCGTGATCTCGAACTCGAGACTGGTCAGCATGTGGTGGGTGTAGGTGCCCGATTCCTCGTTCACGATGAAGAAACGGTAGTCGAAGATGAAGTCGATGTCCTTGGTGATATCGTAGTCGTAGACGGTGCCGAGCGTCAGGGCGGGGGTGTCGGCTGAATCGGACTCACCCTCCTGCACGCTGTCGAACTGGGTGGTCTGGTAGGAGAGACCGCCGGTGACCTCCCAGTCGGTCTTTTTGGTGTCGATCAGCGTATAGCCGACGCCCATACCGAGGGTCCACCGGCTGGCGATGTTCTGGAAGGGGTCGCGGTAGTACTCACCGTAGACCGGAGTCCAGAAAAAGCGCTTCGAGAAATAACGGTTCCACCCCGCGTTGACGCGCTGGTTGTCCGCCGCGACCTCACCAAAGGTGCGGTTGAAGGTGCCCAGGTAATCAAAGTTGACCCGATTTTTTGGAGTTCGCCGTTTGAAGTTTGCCTCCGTGCTGAACTCCACCTGATCCGTATTACCCTGGCGGATATTGGCGCCGAGGGTGAGTTTGCCGGACCAGTAGTTGATCTCCTTCGGCGCACCTGCGGTAATGGTCAAGAGGTCGGATCGGCTGTAGGACTGATCTTCCTCACCTATCACGCGGACCGTGTTGCCTTCGACCAGGAGTTGTCCCGTCGCAATGACGTCGTGCAGAAACCCGATCTGCATGGTGCCGGCCGAACGAATCTCCTTGATGTCCTCCCAATCTATGGTCAGCTCGTCGAGCTCTTTGCTGTCGAACTCGAGCTTTTCGTCGTACATGGCGGTGATCTTGCCCTTGAGCCACTCGCCCGAGGTGAGTTGAATCCAGTCGAACTTGTCCGGCATCGGTGGCGGCGGTTGCCAGCTCGTCTCGCCATCCTCGGCCAGAGCCGGGCTCGCCGCAAGGACGAACACAGCGATCAAGGTCAGAACAAAGAAACTCTCGAGTTTGCGGTTCCGGAACAGATACGTCATTGCAGATCCTCTCGCAGGTTTCATTCCTAGAATCTAATGGCGCGTACCATGCCACATATTCCAGGTGGGTGCAACGTGGTGAGATATGCGGGTTTGTCGGTTGACAGGGCCGGTAGGGAGTCGTATGTTACCAACCAGTTAGTTTAACCGTTTGGTTAAATGGGGGATCACGTGGGTCGAGCTGAGGCGGACACACCGTCATCTCACACGAGGGAACGCATCCTGGACGCCGCGTCGGGGATCTTCGCCGACAAGGGCTTCGCCGGTGCCAGGGTGGACGAGATCGCGCGCCGGGCGGGCGTCAACAAGGCGATGCTCTACTACCACGTCGGTGACAAGCAGGTCCTCTACACGGCCGTTCTGACCCACAACTTCGAGCGGGTCGAGGCGGCGCTGGCGGCGGCTTCGGCGACCGAGGGGCCGGCGAGCGCGCGTTTGCAGGCGGTGATCGGCGCCATCGTCGGCATTGTCCACACCATCCCCGACCACCCCCGCATCATGCTGCGCGAGATCGCTTCGGGCGGCGCCAACCTCGCACCCGAGGTTCTGCGCCGCATGCTCGGGATGATCGAGGTGGTGGGCGGCCTCCTCGCCGAGGGCCGCAATGCGGGCGAGTTTCGTGACACCGATCCGGTACTGACCCACCTCGCCGTCGTCGGGGCGGCGCTCTTCCTCACCAGCATCAATCCGTTGCGGGAACGTGCGGCCGAGCTCGGTGTCGGGCTCGATCTTCCCGCAACCGAAACCGACGTCGCCGGCCTTCTCGGCGACCTGTTCCTGCACGGCGTTGCCACCATACATCGAACTGGAGATGAGCCATGAAACCGTTCCCCTCATTCATGATCGTCATCGTCATCACGGCCGCCGCCGTTGCAACCGTTGGCTGCCGACAGGGCGCCGAAAGCGGCCCGATCCACGCCTCGGGGCACATCGAGGCGACCGAGATCCGGCTCGGCGCCAAGGTCGGCGGCCGGCTCCTCGAGGCCCCCTTCGAGGAGGGTGATGAGGTCGCCCAAGGCGAGGTCGTGGCCCGCCTGGATGCGATCGACGCCGAGCACCACCTGGCGCAGGTGCGTGCCGATGCCGGCGCGGCCGACGCCCGCCTGCGGCTGCTGCTCGCGGGTTCCCGCGCCGAGGACCTGCGGCGGGCCGAGGTACAGCTCGCCCAGGCCCAGACCGAGCTCGATGCCGCCCGCCGCGACTTCGATCGTCTCGAGGGCCTGGCTGAGCGTGGCACGGCGACCGAGAAGGCGCGCGACGATGCGGCCACCCGGCGTGACATTGCCGAGCGCGCAGTTGCGGCGGCCAGGTCGCAGCTCGACAAGCTGATCGCCGGACCCCGCCGGCAGGAGATCGAGACCGCGCGCGCCCAGCGCGCCGCCGCCGAGGCCAGGGTGGCGGCGGTCGAGCAGCAGATCACCGACGCCACCGTATCGGCGCCGCGCGATGGAGTGATCACCCGGAGGGTGGCCGAGCCCGGCGAGGTCCTCCACCCGGGGGCGACGATTGCGGTGCTCACAGACATCGCACGGCCGTGGCTGACGGTCTGGATCGACGAGCCCAATCTGTCACAGGTCAATTTCGGCGACCCGGTCGAGGTCCGGGTCGATGGCACCGCTCAATCCTTCACCGGCGTCGTGTCCTTTATCTCCCCGGTGGCCGAGTTCACGCCCAAGAACGTGCAGACGCCCGATGAGCGGGCCAAGCTCGTCTTTCGGGTCAAGGTCTCTCTCGACAATACCGACGGCCATTTCAAGCCCGGGATGCCGGGCGACGCGTACTTCGGCGGGACGGGCGCCGGGCCGGTTCAGTGAGCAACGAGGCGCTGCTCGCGGCCCGCGGCCTGGTGGTGCGCTACGGTTCCACCGAAGCGGTCCGCGGCGTAGATCTCGAGGTCCGGCGATCCGAGGTGGTAGGGCTCATCGGCCCGGATGGCGGGGGGAAGACCTCGACCCTGCGCGTGCTGGCCGGGCTGCTGCGAGCGAGCGCCGGCGAGGCGGAGGCCTTCGGCGCCGACACCTGGCGGACGCGGAGGGCGCTCCACCACCGGCTCGGTTACCTCGCCCAGCGATTCGCGCTCTACGGCGATCTCACGGTCGACGAGAACATCCAGTTCTTCGCCCTCATGTATGGGGTGCCGGCCTGGAAGGCGCGCCGCACCGAGCTTCTCGAGCTGGTCGGCCTCGAGGCCTTCCGCTCACGTCTCGCGGACCGTCTGTCGGGGGGAATGAAGCAGAAGCTCGCCCTCGCCTGCACCCTCATCCATTCGCCGGAGATCTTGCTCCTCGACGAACCGACCACCGGTGTCGACCCGGTGACCCGGCGTGAGTTCTGGCGGCTGCTCGCCGATCTGGTCGGCGAGGGCTTGACCCTGCTCATCGCGACCCCCTACCTCGACGAGGCCGAGCGCTGCACCCGCGTCCTCCTGATGCATGACGGCCGGATCCTCGCCGATGCGCGCCCGCAGGAAATCCCCGACCTGATGCCGGGTTCGATCGTCGAGGTCAAGGCGGAGCAACGTACGCGGGCGGCCGAGATCCTCGCTGAGCTCGAGAACGTGGCCGATGTCAGCGTCTTCGGCAACACGCTCCACGTCCGCGTCGAAGGCGCCCGAGATCCGGTTGCCGTCGTTCGTACAGCTCTCGGGGACAGTGGTGTCCCGGTGGAGGGCGCGCGCCCGATCCCGGCCGGTCTCGAGGACGCCTTCCTCTACCTCACCCGTTCGCCGGAGCCCGAAGTGCCGATGGAGGCATCATCATGAGATTCACCCGAATTCTCGAACCGACTCTGATCCTGCTGGCCGTAACCGCCCCGGTCGCCGCCCAGAACGTGCGTCTCGACGCCGAGACCGCGGCCCGGATGGCGGTCGAGGCCTCAGCTCTCTCCGAGGCAGCCACGGATCGCATTCGGGCCTCGGTGTCCGCCGTCGAGGCGGCCGACGCCGCCCGCATGCCGGTGCTCACCGCCGCCGCAGGTATCGTGCAGCACAACAACGTGCCCGAGTTCTCAGCACCGCTCGACGGCCCGGGCCAGCCGCCGACCGTCATCTTTCCGAACATCACGACCTGGTATCACGCCGACCTCTCGCTGACCCAACCCCTGTGGACGGGCGGGGCGATCAGCGCCGGCCGCGAGGCCGCGCGGATGGATCAGGACGCGGCGAACTGGTCAGCGGAACGAACGGCTCTCGAGCTCCGCTTCCACGCCCGTACCTCGTATTGGAGGGCGGTGGCCACCGCCGCCACGGTCGATGTTGCCAACGCGCAGCGACAACGGGCCGAGCGCCTGCTCGACGACTCGCGCGCCCTGCGCGCTGCCGGCATGGCGGTCAATGCCGACGTTTTCGCCGGCGAGGCGAGGGTGGCCGCCGCCGAGGTCGACCTCATCCGCGCGCAGACCGAGGAAGACCAGGCGCTGGCGGGCCTGCGATCGCTTCTCGGTCTCGACCGCGGCACGACGGTTGTGTTGGCCGACGCCCGGACCGAGGCGGTGCCGCCTGCACCGATTGGGCTCGAACAGCTCGAGGCCGAGGCGTTAGCTGAGAGGCCGGACCTCAAGATCGCCGACGCCCGAATCGGCGGCCTCGGGGCCCGCGAGCGGGTGGTCAACGCGGGCCGCCGGCCGGCGGTGGCGCTGACCGGGCAGTGGCTGGTGGCGCGCCCGAACCAGCGCTATCTGCCGCTCGAGGATGCCTGGAACGATTCCTGGCGAGTCGGGGTGCTGGCGAGCTGGCAGTTCTTCGACGGCAACCGGACACGGGCCCGGGCGGCGACGGTACGAGCCGAGCAGGATGCGGCGCGCGGCGATCGCGGCGAGCTCGAACGACGACTCAAGCTCGAGGTTGAAACCTCTCGCCTCGAGCTCGAGGCCGCGCTCGAGGCGGTGTCCGCCGCCGATGCCTCGGAGAGAGCAGCGGCCGCGTGGGAGGATTCGTCGAAGGAGCGCTACGCCGTCGGTCTCGCGCCGATCTCGGAGATGCTCGACGCACAGGCCGATCTGACCGCGGCCGAGGTCGCAAAGGTGAGGACCCGGGTCACCGCCTGGATCGCGGAGGCGGCGTTGGAGCGAGCGGTCGGGCGGTGAGCAACGCCGCGGCCGAGGGCCGTCATCCGGAGCGTGAGATTGTGGTGTCGGCGTCGGAGCTGACCCGCACCTTTGGCGATTTTGTCGCCGTCGACCA
>JAIVTZ010000294.1:0-5358 GCA_049188105.1 Deltaproteobacteria bacterium
ATATCGCCGCCGGTTTGAAAGACGAGAACTTCGATGGGGTGGTGTCGCTCGAAAGCGTCTACCACCCGACCGGCGGCACCTATGAAGACGGATTCCGGGCGTCGGTCGGTCGATTCAAGGAGATCTTCGGCTGAGGTCGCCGTCTAAAATGGCAGCGAGCATCGGTCTTCTTTCCTATGCTTGGGACAACCCATTCGGCGCCGGCTCGTCCGGCGCCCCTTTTTCGCTTGCGAGGTTCGGACGATGACAAGAAAACCAGAGTTCGACGTTCTCCTCTTCGACCTCGGCGGCGTGCTGATCGATTTTGCGGGTTTCGAGGAAATGCGTCGCCTTCTGCCCCAGGTGTCGGATCGATCCGAGATTCGTGATCGCTGGATCCACTCAGAATCGGTCCAACTCTTCGAACGGGGAGACATCACGCCGGAGAGCTTTGCTCGTCGTCTGGTCGAGGAGTTCCACCTTGAACTGTCGGCAGAGGACTTCCTTCGGGAGTTCGTGTCGTGGGCGCGCGGACCGTATCCAGGGGCGGTATCACTACTCCGTCGACTTCGGGCCACGCATCGAATCGCCTGTCTGAGCAACTCGAACGAGCTCCACACCCCAATCCACCGCGCGAGCATCCATCCCCATGTGGACACATTCTATTTCTCTGATGAAATCGGACTGGTGAAACCGGATCGCGAGATCTTCGATCACGTCATTCACGATCTGGCCGTCAGTCCTCGACGGATCGCTTTCTTCGATGACACGACGGTCAATGTCGAGGCGGCCCGAGAGGTAGGCCTCAACGCCTTTTCAGTGGACGGTATTGTGGAGGTCGAAGCCCAGCTACAACGCCTTGGCCTGATTGAGTAATCAACCCAAAGCGAGCTCCATGATCCGTTCCTGGGTGACCTCAGCGCGGGGCAGAACACCCTGCAGTGCCCCTTCGTGCATCACCGCCACTCGGTCGGCGAGACCGATGAGCTCGGACATCTCGCTCGAGATCAGCAGAATGGCAACCCCGTGCTCGACCAGCTCGCCGATGAGCTCGTAGATCTCGACCTTTGCCCCGACATCGACGCCGCGGGTGGGTTCGTCGAAGAGCAGCACCCGGCAGCGGGCCGCGATCCACCGGGCCAGCACGACCTTTTGCTGATTGCCGCCCGACAAATCCACGACGATCTGATCGAGCGAAGGGGTGCGAATACTGAGTCGATCCACCATGGTCTGCGCCTGCTCCCGCTCACCGCCGAGATCGAGAACCCCGAAAACCGAGATCTCGTCGAGGCTGGTGAGGGTGATGTTCTCTCGAACCGAAAGCTGGAGCACCAACCCCTGCTGTTTGCGATCCTCGGTGAGGAATCCCAGACCGGCGGCAATGGACTCACCGGGCGTCCTGTGAACCAGTGTCTTCCCACCAACGCGAACACAACCACCATCCGGGCGATCGGCGCCAAAAATTACACGCGCCAATTCGGTCCTTCCCGAGCCCATCAGACCCGCAACCCCCAGGATCTCTCCGGCACGTATTTCGAGGCTCACAGGCTCGAGAACACCCTCCCGGGCCAGGTCTTCCACCTCGAGGACCGGATCCCCCAGGGGTACCTCGCGTTTTGGAATCTGCTCGACGATGGTCCGGCCGACCATCATCTGAATCAGCTCGCCGACGGTAGTCCCCTTCACATCCCTCGTTCCGACCGTGTGTCCGTCACGCATCACGGTGACACGATCGCCGATGGAAAAAATCTCCTTCATTCGGTGCGAGATGTAGATGACCGGCACCCCCTCGCGGCACAGGGATCGGATCACACCAAAGAGCGCTTGGATCTCGTTGTCGGCCAGAGCCGCCGTCGGCTCGTCCATGACCAGGAGCCGCGCCTCTTCTCTGAAGGCGCGGGCGATCTCGACCAGCTGCTGCTCGGCAACCGACAGCTCTGCAACCGGAGTGTTCGGATCCACCTCGCAACCGAGCCTGTGCAGGAGATCGCTGGAGATCCGACCCATGACATCTTTTTGAATCAGACCCCCTCTGGTGGGTTCGTGGCCCAGGAAGATGTTTTCGGCCACGGTCAGACCGGGTACCAGATTGAGCTCCTGGTGAATCATGACGAGCCCATGGGCCTCGGCTTCCATCGGATCTTGCGGCGCGATGGCATGCCCCAAAAAACCGATAGTTCCGGCATCCGCCTGGTACTGACCACACAGCACCTTCATGAGGGTGGATTTGCCGGCGCCGTTCTCGCCCAGCAGTACGTGGACCTCGCCGGGGAAAACTTCGAGTGAGGCATCCTGGAGAGCCTGCACCCCGGGAAATCGCTTGCAGATCCCGCGCATCTCGAGAAGGGGCACGGTCACGGTGTCTCCGGCTCATCCACCGCGGGACCCGCCGCTCTTTCGAACGCCTCGAGGTTCCCCAGGTCGATCATCTCGACCTTGGTGAGAACCTCTTCCGGTGGCAGCGCGCCCTCCCTCAGGAGAACAGCGGCGTGCATCACCCCGAGGCGACCCATCTCGCTCGGGAACTGGGCCACCGAGCCCAGGAGCCGTCCCGTCCTGATGTTGTCGAGCGCATCGGGAATGGCGTCGAACCCGATCACCGAGACGGTGTCGAGGCGTTGCGCTGCGTCAGCTGCTTCCAGCGCACCGAGCGCCATCTCGTCGTTGGCGGCAAAGATGGCATCGATCTCGGGGTGCGCCTGCAACAGATTCTGCGCGACATCGTAGGCCAACGCCCGCTCCCAGTTGGCGGTCTGGCTGGCGACGACCCGGATGCCGGGGTGCTCGGCGATCCCCTGCAGGAATCCCAGCCGGCGCTGATCCGCGGTCTCGTGGCCCGAGATGCCCTCGATGATGGCCACGTTGCCCGATCCGCCGAGGGTCGCCGCGAGATAGCGGCCGGCCACCGCACCACCCTCGAAGTTGTCGGAGCCGATATAGGTGAGAACCTCAGCCCCAACGGACTCTGCGGCCGCCTCGTCGATCCGGGTATCCAGCAGGAAGACCGGGATTCCGGCATCGTTGGCCTTTCGGATGGCCGTCACCAGCTCCTTGGAGCCGGCGGGTGCGAGCAGAATGGCGTCGACACCCTGCTGGATCAGGTTCTCGATGATCTGGTACTGGCGCTCGACATCCGTCTCGCGATCGGCCGCGAGCGACACCAGGTGGATGTTCTGTTCCTCCGCCTCGCGCGCCGCCGCCGACTCCATCGCCGCCCAGAATGGCGAGTTGAGAGCCTTGGGCACAAAGGCGACGGTCAGGTCCCGCTCCTCTACCGGGTCCGTCGAGGCGGCCCGGAACCCGAAGGCTGCGAGCACCAGGGCCACAGTGACGGCGCCGGCAACCGCCCACTTGCGATAGCGTCGCCAACCTTCCAACTGACGACCGGTCGACCCGCGGTGGCGGGCGCGGTCGAGCACGACCGCCGCGATCAGCACCCCGCCCACCACCATGCCTTCCAACGCGGACGGCACGTTGAGGGCGTTGAGGCCGTTGCGCAGGGTGCCCATGATGAGGGCGCCGATCAGGGTACCCAGCACACGGCCCTCGCCGCCCATCAGGCTCACCCCGCCGATGACCGCCGCCGCGATCGCATAGAGCTCGTACATCTCGCCCGACAGCGGCGACGCGGCGTTGAGCCGCGAGGTCATGAGCACCGCCGCCACGCCCGCCATGAGCCCCGACAGGGCGTAGATGGCCACCTTGTACCGCCCCACGGGAACCCCGGAGAGCCAGGCCGCCTGCTCGTTGCCGCCGATGGCGTAGGTGTAGCGGCCGAGCTTGGTCCGGGTCAGCACGAGGTGGGCGAGCACATACAGACCGGCCACCACGAGGACCATGACCGGAATGCCGGCGACATCGCCGGAGAGCGTGCGGAAGGACTCCGGAAACCCACTGATCGGCTTGGAGCCCGAGTAGATCTTGGCCGCGCTGCGTGCGATCAGCATCATTCCCAGGGTGGTGATGAACGGCGGAATGCGGCCGAGGGTGGTGATCAGCCCGTTGAGCGCGCCGCACCCGAGCCCGACCAGGAGCCCGGCGCCGATGGCGACGAACATCGAATGCCCGGCGACCAAGAGATCGGCCGTCACGAGCCCACAGAGGGCGAGGATGGAGCCCACCGACAGATCGATGCCCCCCGAGATGATGACGAAGGTCAGCCCGATGCCGAGGATCGCGTTGATGGCCGATTGCTGCATGACGTTGAGAAGATTGTCGGTGCTCAGGAAGTGGGGGGAGGCGATGCCGAAGAGGATCACGAGCCCGATCAGCACGAAGAGCGTCTGCAGACGAGCGGAGAGATTCTGGATCACTCGGCGCCCGCTCCCGATCCAGCGAGATCGAAGCCCAGCCAGCGCGCGATCATCGGCGCGACTGCGGTCGCCGAAATCTCGCCGCGGCGGCTCTTCTTGATTCCGGCGCCGCGGGCGAAGAGCATGCCGCACATCTCGTCATGGCTGGCGAGGTAGCCGTGCTGGCCGTAGTAACGGCTGGGCTCGTGGTCGGGACCATCGAGATCACCCGCGGCAGCAAACCCCGGCGCGAGGAAGACCACCAGATCGCCGGAGTTGGGGCTGTCGAGGCCCACGGCTACCGCCTCGGCTCGGGTAAAGATCTTCTCCGTCACGGGGCGCCCCTCGACCGCGAGGTCGGCAAAGGCTCGCGCCGCGCGCCGCAGGAGATCGGGGGCTTCGGATGAGGAGACCACGCCGTCGGGCTCGCGCCCCTCGAGGTTGAGGTAGAGGTTGATGGCGGCGCCGCTCGCGGTCGCCACCATGGGTGTGTCGGCGGCAATCCGCGGCCGGCGGCCGTCGGACGCGGTCTTCAACAGGCCCGCCGTCTCAAGGACCATGTTTGGACGCACGAACTCGTGAATTGGAACCAATCCGTGGTCTGAGACCACAACCAGGGCGTCTCGTTCGGGCTCGAGCACGCTCCACAGCGCCTTTATCGAGGCGTCGATCGAGCGGCCGACGCGCGCCAGGCCCTCGCGGGCGGCCAGTGCTCGCCCTGGGCTGTAGGCCCACTTGAGCTCATCGGTGATGAGGCTCGCGTGCTGGTACTCGTCGGCACTCGGGTGGTAGGCGAGGACGAGGTCGGGATCTTCTTCGGCGAGCACCCATGCGGCCATCCGGTCGAGGTAGCGGTCGAGCCGTTCGCTCTGTTCGAGAAACGTGTCGAGGTCGATGCCCGCCGCGAGGTCGAGCCACCAGGCGGCAAGCTGCTCCCGGTCGGGCTCGCCCGGCCACGGACCGATGGCCTCGGTGAGGCGGTCCTCGAAGGCCTCCGGATAGGCGCGCAGGCGGTGAGCGCCGCCCACATAGAGCCGGAGAGCACCGTTGAGGCGGTCGACGCGGAGCACCTTGCACCAGGAGCCGT
>JAIVTZ010000295.1:0-5353 GCA_049188105.1 Deltaproteobacteria bacterium
CGATCTGAAGTCTCGATACCGATAGCGATAGCGACGGACACATCGGATGCGGTGGTCGGGCGGAAATCCGAAATCCGAAATCCGAAATCCGAAATTACTGCCCATCCCCCCAGTGGGTGAAATTGGGTGGTGTCCGTAACTCAAAACTCAAAACTCAAAACTCTTAACTCTTAACTCCTAATTCCTCATTCGGCACGTATGTCCCGGATTGGGATAGACTTGTAGGAGACTGTGCTTGATCCACCGAGCCGGAATCTGGCATATTTTTTGCGGCATGCATCGTGGGGGCGGCTGCTCACCCTGGGCTTCCGGGCCACAGGGCAGCAATACACGTCTCCAGCGCGAATCGAGACTGGAGAGTCGATTGTGGTTGGCACGGGCGGAATCTTCAGAGCGAACGGGTCCACTGGAACGGATTGACCGATGTCTTTGGTCGGCCGTCTCGAGGATCTGCAGCTCGGCGAGCTCTTCCAGATGCTCTCGTTGTTCCGGAAATCGGGCAAGCTGACCCTGAGCCGCGGCGATATCACCGGCGTCTTTCTCTTCAATAACGGAAAGGTCTTTTACGGCGCCAACGGCTTCTCGGCGCCCTCCGTCGGTGAGCTGCTGATCAGCCGCCGGCTGATCTCCCGGGAGACTCTGGATGCTGCGGTGGCAACCCAACGGTTGTCGGCGGTCCGCAAGAAGTTGGGTACTATCCTGGTGGAGATGGGCGCCCTCTCCGAAGACGCCCTGCACAACGTGCTTCGCGAGCAACTGCGGGACATCGCCATGGAGTGCCTCGGCTGGGATTCCGGCTTCTTCAGCTTCAAGTTCATCGAGGATGACGAGGATGTTATCGGTAGGGACGAGTTCTTCGACGAGGACGCCAAGCTGACGGAGATTATCAGCATCGATCCGTTCATCCTGGATCTCCTGTCGAAGGTGGATGAGGTGGGCGGCGCCGGTTCGGTACGGCCGGTGCCGAGGAAGAGACCCGACGGCGAGGAAGGGAGCTCTTCTATTCTCATGGTGCGTGAGCTGCTGGATTACATCGTGGATCCCGGACCCGGTCTCCACAGGGCCGATCCGGTCCACGAGGTGACCGAGTGGCCTTCCGATCTCGCGGAGCTTAGGACCCTGATGACCGAGATCCACCTACGACCCCTCGCGACCTCGGGAGAGATTGCGCTCCTGACCCTGCGCTACGCGACGCGGGTCGTAAATCGTGGCGTGCTCTTTGGCGTGTCCGACGAGCACGTTTCGGGGATCGGTCAGTTCGGGATCGGCAGGAGCGGTGACGATGCCCTCGACGTGAGCGATCGCCTCCGCCGGGTCCAGATCCCGGTTGACGAGGCCTCCGTCTTCGCGGAGGTCATCAAGCGAAAAAGTTCCTTTCACGGTCGACTCGAGCTGTGTCCGTGGAATAATTACCTTGTGGACCAGCTCGGTGGTACGGTTCCGCCCGAGGTATTCGTAACGCCGATCGTGGCCAACCGAGAGGTCGTGGCTATGTTTTACGGTGACAGCCTTCCTGGAGGACATCCGATCACGTCGGTTCATGGGTTGGAGCTGCTGATGATCGAAGCCGGTCTAGCCATCGAAAGGAATCTGTTGGTCGAGAGGCTGCGCCGGGTCGAGAAGCAATTGCAGACGATCAACGACGCAAACGAGGATAGCGAGGGCAACGCGATATGACGAAATGGCGGGTCATGACGGTAGATGATTCCGCCGCCATTCTGACGATCATCGCAGCCTATCTCGAAGACTCGGAGTTCGACATCGTGGCGGCCGAGCGTGACGGCAAGTCTGCAGTCGAACGATTTACCGAGATCAAACCCGACATCGTGCTGCTCGACCTGATCATGCCGGGGCAGAGCGGTGTGGAGACCCTTTCTCGAATCCTTACCATCGATCCGGACGCCTTTGTCGTGATCGTGTCCTCGCTTGGCACCGAAAGCGCGGTTCACGAGTGCCTGACCACGGGCGCCAGGAGCTTTCTCCAGAAGCCGTTCACCAGGGACGACTTCATTGAATTCATGCGCGAATTGACGCGGGTAGCGTGAGGCAACGCTATGGGTGCCATGTTCTTCGGTCAGTACCTGCTTTCCAAGGGCGTCATCGATCGTGATGCGTTGATCGACGGCATCGAGCGCCAGAGACGGTCGAACGTGAGCCTGACCGAGCTGGCGGTGCGGCGAGGATTCCTCGATCCGAAGCGGGAGGAGGCGATCCTTCTCCGCTACCGCACAACGGACGCCGATCTCGAGGAGCTCTGCCTGGAGTCCGGCCTCCTCGATCGAGAGCAGGTTGACGAGCTCCTCCGCATCCAGAGATCGGACTGGGTGCGGATCGGCGCCGCGCTGGTCGCGGGCGAACACCTGACCCGCGACGAGGTCGAGGAGCGCCTGTCCGAGTTTCGCGAGCTTCAGCGCGAATCCGACCAGGAGCTCGAGGCGAATTTCCAGTCTTTCCGGGACCCGGTGACCGTCAAGACCGTCGTCGAGCTCGCGGTCTTCCATCTTGGTAGGCTGAGCAATCGGCCGATGAAGCTCCAGTCCCTGGGCGAGGACTCGGGAGCGCTCGCTGATGGACGCCGGCGATATGCCCAGAAGCTGGCCGGCGATCGGGAGCTCTACATCGTCCTGGATCTGCCGTCCGCGATGGCGGTGGCGGTGGCCGAAGGGTTCGTCGGCATACCGCTGGACGAGGACAGTGAATCGGCGATCGATGCCGTCTGTGAGTGCGTCAACATCATCGGCGGCAACGCCTGCACCCGGCTTGAAGCCTCCGGCATCATCCTCATGCCGGAACCGCCGTTCTCCACCCAGACCGATGAGCCGGCCATCGGCGCCGGCTCCGCCGTTCGGGCCCGGGTTCTGGCCGGCGAGGCGGAGATCGACATTCGGGTGTTCCTGTGATGGGTCGGCGGCAGAGAGGTTGGTAGTGGGTCGAGACCTCGTCTACGTCGTGCATCCCGAGCCCGCAGTTGCGGCCAAGCTGGGCGGCGGGTTGGAGGCGGCGGAATACGAGGTCGTCGGCATGTCCACGGTGGAGGAGGCCGAGGCGATCACCGGCAGCCGACATTTCGTGATCCCGGATGCGATACTGACGCCGCTCGGTGACGTCGAGAGCGGCGACTCGGTGTTGATCGCCCTCTTCCAGTCGAGCCCGCTGATGGAGCAGATCCCGCTGGTCGTCGTGGCCTCCTCCGGAAAGGACGAACGGCGCCGCGCGCTGCGTATGGGCATGCTGAGCACGGTCTTCCCGCCGTACGACGGTGAGGAGGTTGCCCTCACAACCAAGCTCGCGATCGAAAAACACCGGTCGGACCAGCTGCTCTTCGGCTCCCTCGAGCAGCTGTCGGTGGCCGACCTCCTGCAGACCGCCGAGGCCAGCCGCCGCACCGGTACCGTCATCTTCCAGCATGACGGCGAAAAAGGTACGGTGTGGATGCGCGACGGGTTCGTGATCGACGCCGAGGTGGAGGGCGACTGCAGCGGCGAGGAGGCGGTGTACAGGATCGCGGTGTGGACGACGGGTACCTTCGAGGCCGACTTCGGAGATCTCGATATCGAGGATCGGTTCAGTATTCTGCCCTCGACCCTCCTCCTCGAAGCGATGAGACGCTTTGACGAAGAGAGCGCCTCGACGATCCCGATCCCGGCTGTAGAGGCGGCCGACACCGAGGTTCTCGACCTGTCCCTCGTGCTGCTCAACGTGGTCGCGGGCTATGCCCTCAACCACCTCAACCCGATCCTGGTGTATGAACGACTCAAAAAGGCTCTGGAAAGACTCTGCAACGAGCACCCGCAGCTGGCAGTCTTTCTCGTCACCGAGGAGGGTGCGGTCACCCTGAAGGGCGACAACCCGTTGCAGGTGGACGAAAAACGACTGGCGTGCGCGGTGGGCCTCCTGGTGATCTCGGTTTTTGAAGAGTTGGACGCCGCCCTCGCGTGGCGCTTCACTTCGCAGCGCCTGGTCAAATTGATTGCGCCGTGGCGCGAGAAGCTCGATCTGTACGGCTTCATGGAAGGGCTGGACGTTGAAGACCGAGACGAGGCCTCCGACGAGGACAGTCATGGTGCACCCGGGGTCGGCGGGAAGCCGGTGCCGGTTGGGTGCCTCGTTCTCGACGGAGAGGGGGTCGTCGAAGCCTACTCCGCATTCGGCCCGCGCATCGGTCGCGTCGAGCCCGAGGTTGTGGTTGGGAGGGCACTGGGCGAGGTTTTGCCATCGCAGCTCGCGTCGCTCTCCGATCAGCTGATGAGGCGCCTGATCGACGGCGCCGACAACGCGGATGGATTGGCAATTGGGCGTGTGGTCATGCGTGCCGGTCACCAGGAGAACATGGTGCGGGTCGCCGTGGTCCGTACTGCCTCGAAGGCGGGGTTCGTAATCGCCGTCAACAGTCTCCGAGATCAGCGGCGGTCCCTCTCACCGGAGATCGAACGGGACCCGGTGACAGGATCGCTACGTGACGGCAACGTCGATCGTCTGCTGGTGGCCAACGAGGATTTTTTCCAGGCGTTCGAAGGGCTCTTCGCGAAAAGTCTAAGACACCGTCACCACGATCTGCTGCAACGATTCGGCAAGAAGTGGGGTCTTCGCCACGCCATGCGGCTGGAGCATGTGGTCCAGCGCGACTACCGCATGACCCTGCGCGAGATGGAATCGCAGATGGCGCTCGAGCTGATGTCGTCATCGGTAGGGGTCTTCGGTCTCGGAAGATTCGACCCGGATCTCAGCTACCGTGAGAGCGGCCTGATCATCGTCCGCCATTGGGCGAGCCCATTTCCGGGGATCTTCGAGTCAACCGCAGGCGGTGCGTGCTCGATCCTGTCCGGATTCCACGCAGCGATTCTCTCGTACCTGGCGGGGCGGCATCTGGCGGCACGCGAGGTGCAGTGCGCTCATGAGCCCGGCGATCCTTGCGTTTTCGTCATTGCCACCGAGGATCGACTGACGAAGCTACTCATCGCGACTCCGGGCTCCGCCGATCACGATTTGCTGCAGGAGATCATCAGGACCGAAACGGGAGGCGAGTCATGACCCGGGATGATGACCGCAAGTCCACCCTGGCCGCAGCGCTCGACCGGATCCGTTGGGACTACTCACCGGCCAAGGACCGGCGGTTTCTGTTGGCGCCGCTGAGCCGGATATTCGAAGCAATTGCCTGGGATTCCCGGCCCCGCCCCGACAAATCAGAGCCGAAGCCGGAAGATCCTGACAAGAACGTTGAACCGTAAAACGTCAAGCGTTCCCACTGACCCACCTGGAAGAGTTCTTAGTTTTTAGTTTTTAGTTTTTAGTTACTCGCGCCCTGCGGGCGCGGTGACTCACCGTCACCAGCGCGTGGCTCATGGCCTCCTCC
>JAIVTZ010000296.1:0-5322 GCA_049188105.1 Deltaproteobacteria bacterium
AGATTTCGGATTTCGGATTTCGGATTTCGAATTTTCCACCCACCCACTTGGCAGGCGGGACGCCTGCCCCACAAGACGGCACGAGACATCTGAGACCAGAGCATGCACCCCATCCTCGCCAACCGTCGTCACCTTGCCCTCTATCTGATGGCGTGGCTGCCGGTGATCGCGCTGTTGACCGTGGCAATGGTGATGACCGGTTGGGGCGACTGGATGCAGTCGTTGCTCTTGACCTTCCCGATGGTGGTGGTCTACGCGTTCCTCTGCCTGTCTGCCTGGTACCCGTGCCGGGCCATGCCGCTGGGCGGCGAGCGGGCCGAAATGACGCTGGTGACACACCTCGCCGCCGCCGCGCTGTCGGCACTGCTGTGGGTGGGCATGGCGTGGGTGCTGGCCGAGGGCTTCAAGCGGTCGGCCCTCTATGCCGGTGAGGCCGACCTGACTGCCGAGCACACCGGGATCATTTTCACCGCCGGGCTCTTGCTGTACCTGCTGTCGGTCGCCATCCACTACTTGTTCGCGGCCGCTGAGACCTCGCGCGCTGCCGAACGGCGGGCCCTCGAGGCCGAGGTCGCCGCCCGCGACGCCGAGCTCCAGGCGCTGAAGGCCCAGCTCAACCCCCACTTCCTCTTCAACAGCCTCAACTCGGTCGCATCACTGACCGCGACCGACCCGGCCGGCGCGCGCGACATGTGCATCCAGCTCGGCGACTACCTCCGGGGGACCCTCAAGGAGGGTGGTTCAAATCTGCAGCCTCTCGAGGAGGAGCTGGCGCAGGTGAGGCGGTTCCTGAGGGTGGAGTCGGTCCGCTACGGCGACCGGTTGCGGGTGGAAGAGCAGATCGAGGACGAGTGTCTGGCGATTGCGGTGCCGCCGCTGATCATGCAGCCGCTGGTCGAGAACGCCCTCAAGCACGGCATCGCCGAGCTGGTAGAGGGCGGCGAGATTCGAATCGGCGCGCGCTGCGGGAACGGCCGGCTGACGGTATGGGTGGAGAATCCGGTGGACCCGGAAAACACCTCACGATCGGGGGCGGGCGTCGGGCTCGCCAACGTCCGCCGGCGGTTGGAGAATGTCTTCGGCGACGAGGCCAGACTCCGGAGCGGCAGATCGGGGGAGATCTACCGGGCGGAGGTGGTGATCCCGGTGGCCGAGGCCGACCAGGGCTCCAAACAGGGGGGCGATTCTGATGGCTGACGACCTGAGGGTGATCACGGTCGACGACGAGGCACCGGCGCGCCGGCTGCTCCGCGAGTACCTCGAAGACACGCCCGGCGTCTCGATCGTCGCCGAGTGCGGCAACGGCTTCGAGGCGGTCAAGGCGGTTGCCGAGCACCAGCCCGATCTTATACTGCTCGACATCCAGATGCCGAAGCTCGACGGCTTCGAGGTGGTCGAGCTCCTCGAGCAGGAGCTCCCGATCATCTTCGTCACAGCCCATGACGAGCACGCCCTGCGCGCGTTCGAGGTGCACGCGGTGGACTATCTGCTCAAGCCCTTCAGCGCCGAAAGATTGGCCGAGGCTCTCGAGCGCGCTCGCGAGCGGATCGGCCGCGGCGACCCGTTGCCGCCGCTCGACGAGCTGGTGGCGTCGGCCCGTCCGGAAGGGGGAGACCTCGAGCGCATCCTGGTCCGCGACGGCAGCGATGTTCGGGTCATTCCGACCGACTCGGTGGATTACATCGAGGCCCGGGACGACACGGTCGCGATTCACGTCGGCGGTGAAATCCACCTCAAGGCACAGCGGCTGTCGATGCTCGAGGAGCGGCTCGATCAGAAAAGATTCATCCGCGTCCACCGCTCCTTCATCCTCAACATCGACCGTCTGCGCAGCATCGAGCTCTACGCCAAGGACAGCCGCATCGCGATCCTGGAGGACGGCACCAAGGTGCCCGTCAGTCGGTCCGGCTACGCGAGACTTCGCGAGCTGTTGTAGCCACCCACGGCAGGCGGGACGCCTGCCCCACAAGGGCTCCGAGACGTTTTGTGGGGCAGGCGTCCCGCCTGCCAATCACAGGAGCTCCAGGTCGTCTTGTGGGGCAGGCGTCTCGCCTGCCAATCTCGTAGGTGGAATATTCGGAGTCGGAGGAGTTCTCCTGCAGGAGCGGGTTGGAGCTACAGTAGGGGCGTCCGAAAGGGGTCTCCATGACCGATGTCTACAAACGTCTCGCAAAAAAGCTCGACAAATTGCCGCAGGGCTTTCCGGCCACCGAAAGCGGCGTCGAGCTCAAGATCCTGCGCAAGATCTTCATGCCCGAGGACGCCGCGATGGCCCTCCGCCTAAAACCGATCCCTGAGACGGTCCAGAGTGTCGCCCAGCGGCTCGGGCGCCCCGAGGACGAGATGCGCGCCGTGCTCGACGGCATGGCGGACCGCGGCCAGATCGGCTCGTTCAAGCTCAGGGGTCAACAGCGCTATGCCCTGATGCCCTTCGTGGTCGGGATCTTCGAGTTCCAGGTATCGCGGATGGACCGCGAGCTGGCGGAGCTCTGTGAAGAATATTCTCCGCACCTGGCGATGACCCTCGGCGGCGCCGAACCGGCGTTCGCACGGGTCGTGCCGGTGCACCGGCGCCTCGACAGCCGCGCCACCGTGCTTGCCTACGAGGACACCCGCTCGATGATCGAGAAGGCCCGATCCTTCCGGGTCATGGATTGCATCTGCCGCGTCGAGAAGGCGCTCCAGGACAAGCCGTGCTCGCACACGCTCGAGACCTGCCTTGCCTTCTCCAGGGAGGAGGACGCCTACGAAAACTCACCGGTCAGAGGCCGAACGATCACCCGCGACGAGGCACTCGCGGTCCTCGAAGCCGCCGAGAAAGAAGGCCTCGTCCACTGCACCTACAACTTCGAGCGCGACCAGATGTTCGTCTGCAACTGCTGCTCGTGTTGCTGCGGGTTTCTGCGTCTGATCACCGACTACCACACGCCCTACGGTCTAGTGCGCAGCAACTGGGAGGCCGTGATCGACGAAGAATTGTGTGCCGAGTGCGGCGTGTGCGCCAACGAGCGGTGCCCGGTGGAGGCGGTGGCGGAGACCGACGACGGGGGCTACCGGGTCATCGGCGAGCGTTGCATCGGCTGCGGAGTGTGTGTCGTCAGTTGCCCGACTGAGGCGATGCAGCTTGTGCCGCTGCCCGAAACCGAGCGGACGACCCCGCCACGGAACGTCATCGATTGGAGCGTGCAGAGAACGGCCAACCGCTCCGGCCCGCTCAAGGCGATGGCCCTCCGAGGCTGGTTGGCCTGGCGGGAAAGGCGTTTGAACGCCTGAATGTGCCGACCCTTCCCGGATGGCAGGCGAGACGCCTGCCCCACAACAGCTCCGGGTAGTCTTGTGGGGCAGGCGTCCCGCCTGCCAATCACGAGAGGTCCGGGACGTTTTGTGGTGCGGGCGTCCCGCCCGCACAATTCCGAATTCCGAATTCCGAATTCGTGCACTGCTATCCTGGTGACATCGACTCGCGAAAGGAGAGCGGCGGTGTTTCTGAACATGCTCGACAACGACGAAAAGAGTGCCTTCGCCGAGCTGGCGGAGAAAATGATCGAGGCCGACGGTCTGGTGATCGGGCGTGAGGCGGCGGCGCTCGCCGCCCTCAAGGCCGAGATGGGTATGGCCGATACGGGAGATGGTGGCCGTTCGGTGGATGAGCTTGCCGGTGTTTTCAAGGGCCGAGGCTCGAAGGTCGCGGCCCTGCTCGAGCTCATCAGCCTCGGTTACTCGGACACCAGCTTCTCAGCCGGCGAGGAGTCGCTGGTCAATGCGATTGCCGCCCAGATGGCCGTCACCCCGAACGAGCTCCACGACATCGAGACCTGGGTGCAGGAGCACTTCGGCCTGGTGCGGAGAGCTCTTATTCTGATGCGTGAGTAGAACCTGAGATGAGCGATTCTCACCTGCGATATGCACCAAGCTCTTGCGCTCTGGCCACTCGCGAAAATGCTCCGCATACCAATGGGTATGCGTCCGCTTTTCGCAAGCACCAGAACATCAAGAGGTTGGCACATCTCATCCGGCAGAACCGCTCATCTTGGGTAGTGCCCTGAACTCACCGTCATTGTGGCGGTATTCCTATCTGGAGCTGTTCGGCATGATGCCGGTTTTCTGCGTGGAGGTGTGATCGATGAACCGCGAACGCATTGCAGAGATTGACAGCTACTGGGGTGAAGCGGAAGCAGCGCTGTCCGGTCTCGGTGAGGCCGGCCACGCCCTCCTCAACGCCGCCGCCGGGGCCATCGACTCGGTGTGGGACCGCAACGTTTTCGAACGTGGGGAGAGCTTTGGCGGTACCGAGATCGGTTTCGCCCGCGGTCTGTCGGCGGCGATCCTCGAGCGCCTCCTCGACGCCGACTACGCCGCCATCGTCTCGGTCGCGGGCAGCGAGATGCCGCCAAGCGGCGACGCCACTCTCGATGACGCGTTGGCGAGCGCCGGCCGCGAGGTCCTCGACACCTTTGCCGACGACCTCTTGGGACCGGTACGGGTGGGGGATCGATTCGTCTACGCGCAGCCGATGATCGTCGACAGCCCGGTGCCCATCGGCGCCGTGATCCTCGCTACCCGGGAGCCGCTGGCGCCCGCGGGCCAATTGCTTCTCGAGGGCTTCCTGCGCGAGCTCGACACCCGCCTTAGCCTCGCCGAGCAGCTGCTCAAGCTGCGCCGGCAGAGCCTCGACCTCGGCTTTGAGATCAAGAAGCTGAAGGGCGAGATCTCGGCGCCCGAGCCTGGGAAGCGGGCGCCGTATGTGCCGCTCCCGGAGGATATTGATCGGAACATGTCGGAGCTGGCGCAATCGGTGTCCTCGTTCGATCTTTTTGGCGTGCAATTGCCCGGTGAGCACTTCGAAGCGTTCTGCCGCAACTTCGCGCAGATCACCGGCAGGTACCTCGAGATTCTCAACGGGGCCGAGCACCTCTATCTGGACGTACCGAGCGGGATCGATGCCAAGGACGATGACAACAAGCTCGCGGCGCCATATCGCCGATTGCTCGAGATCATGGGATCCCTGCGCGGGGCGTCGCGATTGCTCTATCACACGACGACCGAGGACCTCGGCCCATGCACCCTCGGCGGCGGTGCGCCGAGCTTCGCCGATCTCACCCGCGTCGCCAAGAAGCGCGCCGAGGACGAGATAACCGAACGGATCCTCGACATCATGAACGACCAGGGCGAGGAGGCGGAGCTGGACGCGGTCGCGGCCCGCCACCACCCGTACGAGTTTCGGGCGGCCAACATCGGCGAGGTCTTCGCGCTCCTCGCTCTCCACCAGACTCTCAAGGAAAAGATGCCTGGGAGCTTTCGGAGCCTGAGCCGACCGATCCT
>JAIVTZ010000297.1:0-5315 GCA_049188105.1 Deltaproteobacteria bacterium
CCAGCTTGCATCCTCCTCCCGGAGCCCACAGTCGGCGTGGCGCTGTTGCGAATGCTGACCGGACGTGCCGTCTCTGACGATTTTGGGAGCACGGGAATATCTGCGAGAAGATGCTTCTGGCCCAAACATCGTCAGAGGGGGCACTCACGGGCAATGCTGTTGCGGAGAATCGGGATCTTCCAGCAGGACAACCCTCACCGGAGCGAAGAACCGCGCGCCAGATGGCGGCGTATCGCGGGCCGCAGCAGAGGTCCGGAATCGGCGCGATCACACAATAGGTGGGGGGTGCGGCCCTGCTCGGCTGCAGCCCGCCGGCGCGCCGAAGGCGCGCAGCGTTGGAGGATGGTGGGACCGACGAGCGTTCGGGCACGGAGACGGAGACGGGCACGGGCGGCGGGGCGTTATGGTAGCTTTGCAGCCGGACCATTGACCATGAAGCTCATCATCCAAATCCCGGCGTGGAACGAGGAGGAGCACCTTCCCGAGGCCTTGGCCGCGCTGCCCGATCGGGTCGACGGTTTCGACGATCTCGAGATCCTGGTCATAGACGACGGCTCGGACGATGGCACGGCCGAGGTCGCCCGCGCGGCCGGCGCCGACGTCGTGCGGCTTCCGGTCCACCGTGGCCTCGCGGTAGCTTTCTCGACCGGCATACGCCACGGCCTCGAACAGGGCGCTGACGTCATCGTCAACACCGACGCCGACAACCAGTACGACGCGCGCGACATCCCGGCACTCGTGCGGCCGATTCTCGACGGCAAGGCGCAGATGGTGATCGGCGATCGCCAGGTGGCCGGCCTGCGTCACTTCTCCCCCACCAAGCGGCTGCTGCAGAAGCTGGGTTCGTGGGTGGTGCGCCGTCTTTCGGGGACAACGGTGCAGGACGCCACCTCGGGCTTCCGCGCCGTCTCGAGGGCGGCGGCGCTCAAGCTCCACGTCTTCACACGATTCACCTACACCCTCGAAACCATCCTCCAGGCCGGCGGGGCGGGTCTCAAAGTGGTGTCGGTGCCGGTTCGCGTCAACTCTGTTGCTGCGAGACCGTCGCGGCTTTTCAGATCGACCTCCAGTTACGTCCTGCGCTCGCTGGCAAGCATGGCTCGCATCGTGATCCTATACAACCCGCTCCGCATCTTCCTCATCCTGGGCTCGATCCCGGTGGGTCTCGGCACCGCACTGCTGGTGCGTTTTCTGTGGTTCTACATCACCAGACACTCGCCCGCCGGCCACGTGCAATCGCTGATCCTGGCGGTCATTCTGGTTGTCATCGGTGCCTTGATCTGGCTTGCAGGAATCGTTGCCGATCTCATCGCAGTCAACCGGCGCCTCCTCGAGGAGGTGGTGGAGCGGCAGCGCCGGCAGAGCCTCGAAGGCCGCCGCTGAATACCCGATGGCGAACACAGCCCGCTCGAAAACACGCCGCTTCGCCGGCCGCCTCATCGGCGCCGCGATCGCCGTCGCGCTCCTGGTGGTCGTCCTCACGATTGCCCGGCCGGAGGCGGTGTGGCATCTCCTCCTGGCGACCGAGGGTCGCCTGCTGGCGGTCGCCGCGCTCACCTCGGCGGCCTTTCTCGCCGTGCGGGGCCTGCGCCTCCAGCTGCTGCTCGAGCACGGCCGTCTCGGCTGGCCGCGGGCGATCCTGGTCGCCGCTGCGGCCCAGGGCGCCGCCCTCTTCGCCCCCGCGCGCACCGGCGAGCTCGCCCTCCCGTGGCTCTTGAAGCGGAACGCCACGCACGATTTCTCGTCCGCCGTCGGCACCCTGCTCGCGGCCCGCACCCTCGACCTCGCGACCCTCGGTCTGTGGTGCGGCGCGGCAATTCTCGCGGTACGCGGTCTGACCGAGCCCGCGGCTCTCGCGATCTCCGTGCTGTTGCTGGCCCCGATCGCGCTCCTGCCCTTCACCCTCGCCGCGGCGGACCGGCTCGCTCTACGCCTGCTCGCGCCGCGGGGAGTGGCAGGACGCCGCTGGGCACGCCGGATACGGAGGGTGCGACGAGAGCTGGAGAGGCTCCGCGAACGGCCGGCACGGCTGCTGGCCGCAGCCGTGGCCTCGGTGATCATGTGGGGTCTGCAGTGGGGCGTTGCCTGGGTTCTTCTCACCGCCATGGGCCACCGATGGCCGCCGGCCACCGTGGTCGCCGGCTCCACAGCGGCCTCGGTCGCGAATCTGCTGCCGTTCAACCTCGTCGGCAACCTCGGCACCCTCGAGGCGGGCTGGACCGCCGCCTTCACGGCCCTCGGAGTACCGCTCGAGGTGGCCGCCGCCACCGGTCTCGCAGCCCACCTGTGGGGGCTGATCTTCGCCGCCGTCTTCGGCGCAATCGCATGGGCGGCCCTGTCTCTGACCTCAACACGGGGAGACGGGAAAGCGGTGTCACGTTAATAAGGTGCGAGGCTCGAAGCGACGGCGCTGACCTGGCTGCGGCGTCCACAGGCGGTTGTCTGTCGCCGCTTCGCGGCTCTGGTTTTTTTTTGGACCCATCATCCTGGGGCTGACGCCCCAGGCTATGGATCTGTCGCGCCTCCGGCGCTCAGCCTTCACCGGGAGGTTTTCACGTATTTGGTCATCGTGGCGGCGGGCCCTGAGGAACCCGCCTACAGTTTCTGGGGACCCCGGGGCGCACCCTTTCCAAAAACTACTCACGGGGTGGATGGGTGGAAAATCCGAAATCCGAAATCCGAAATACCGGTGGATTCCAGGCGACATTCCTAATTCTGAATTCCGAATTCCGAATTCCGAATTCTACCTTCACTCCTTCTCCATCCCCAAAACGGCTTTGTGGTCCTTGTACGGCAGGACCTCGAGCTCGTCCATCACCTCGGGCAGGGCGGCCACCATGCGGTTCCAGTTGGGCAGGAGGGGCGTGTAGAGGCGGTTCTCGAGGTAGTACTCGCCGGAGGTGACGAGCGCGTTGGCGAACGCCTCGACCGCCTGCTCCTCGGCGTGACGATCGTAGGGGAAGCCGTTGATGGCGGCGTCAAAGGCGTAGCGCTCCACATAATCCTGGGCGATCCGCTGGTATGCGCTCTCGAGAGACATGATGACCCCGTGGGAGATCTCGGTCCCCTGCGAGGCGAGGGTGCGGAGGATGGTGCCCATGATGTCCTTGACCATCCGCATCAGACCCCGGTCCGGGTCCGCTATCGACAGCTCCTGGTGTTTGTGGTCGTAGCGACCGGCGACGTCCACCTGGCAGATCTGCTTGAGCGACAGATTGTGGTAGACCTCGGCCAGCAGACCGACCTCCAGGCCCCAGTCCGACGGCACGCGGATGTGTCGCGCGAGATCGAGGTCCATGGCCATCTCGCCGGCAAGCGGGTAGCGGAAGGCCGCGAGGTAGGAGAGGAAGGGCTGATCAGGGTAGAAGGTGCGCAGCGCGGTGAGGACCGGGAAGACGAAGAGCCGGCAGACGCGGCCGTTGAGGCGGTCCGAGATGCGCGCGTAGTAGGCCTTTGCGAACTTGAAGTCGATGTCCGGCCGCAGCACGGGAAAGCACAGGCGGCCGAGCAAGTAGCGGTCGTAGGTCAACACGTCGCAATCGTGGAGGGCGACGCAGTGGCAGTCGCCGACGCCGAGCAGATGGCCGAGGGCGAACCACACCGCCTGGCCCTTGCCCTGTTCTCGCTCGACCAGGCCTGCGTCCGAGAAGCGACGGAAGATCTTTTTCGCCCTGGGGCCGTCCACCCAAACAACGGTGGTCTCCTGGGGCAACCCGGAGAAGAACTCCAGCGCCCGTCGATAGTCGCTCTCGTCGGCCCCGTCGAGGGCGATCACGATGCGGTGGATATAGTTGACGTGCTTGAGCTCCTCGATGATATGGGGCAGCGCGGGGCCGTCCATTTCGCTTGCCAGGCTCGGCAGCAGCAAGGCCATCCGCCTGTGCGCCGCCGCCCGTTCCAGTCCCCCCTCCAACTCTTCGAGGGGTAGCCGCTCGAGCCGGTGAAGGGTCGTGAAGAGGTGCTGCTGATAAAAATCGCTCATCGCGCCTCCCTCCGCGGATGCAGGGCCCCGGATGAGGTCTCCCCGCTCTTGACCTCTTCCCACAGAGCATCCTGTTCGGCAAGGTCCATCGCCCTGAAATCACGATCCATCTCCCGCGAGCGCTCCTCCATCGCCTGAAATCGCCGCAGAAAGGTCGCATTGGTCCGCTGGAGTGCGGTCTCGGGCTCGACGCCGAGGTGGCGGGCGAGGTTGGCCATCACGAAGAGAATGTCGCCCATCTCGGCGCGCACGCGGTCAGTGGCCGCACCGTCTCCGGCCGCCAACTCAGCCTCGAGCTCCGCCATCTCCTCGCGCATCTTGGCCATCACGTCCTCCGGCTTGCGCCAGTCGAATCCTACGGCCGCCGCCTTTTCGGTCATTCGGAAGGCCTTGAGCAGGGCCGGCAACGACCCGGGTACGCCGTCGAGCACCGAGGAATCAGGATCGTCGCCACGTTCGGTTCTCTTGATGTCCTCCCAGTTCCGCATCACCTCGTCCGAATCCTCGACCTCACGATCGCCAAAGACATGGGGGTGGCGGCGGACCATCTTGTCGGAGATCATCTCGCACACGGCATCGACGTCGAAGTTCTCCTCCTCGCGCCCGATTCGTGCCACGAAGACAATCTGCAGAAGGAGGTCGCCAAGCTCCTCACAGAGCTTTTCTGGATCGCCGGCGGCGATGGCGTCCACAACCTCGTAGGCCTCCTCGAGAAAGTACGGAGCGAGGGTGTCGAGCGTCTGCTCACGATCCCAGGGACATCCCCCCGGATCGCGCAGACGATTCATGATGCCGACGAGTCGATCGAAGCTTGATGACATGGGATGCCATTCTACAGGTGCCCAAGCCCCCGAAATTTCGAATTTCGAATTTCGAATTTCGAATTTGCCGTCCCTCTGCACTCGAGACACGTGCACCACAGTGCATCCCGGAGCCTTTGTGGGGCAGGCGTCCCGCCTGCCGTAATCGAAGACCGCGGACGGCGGGCGGTCATGGATTGGCGCGGTACACTCTGGCTGTGGCCTCTGACAACGAATCAACCCGCGAGCTGACCGTTGTGGCAGCAGTGATTTGTGACGGAGACGGGCGAGTGCTGCTGACCCGCCGTCCAGATGATCGTCACATGGGCGGCCTGTGGGAGTTCCCGGGCGGTAAGGTGAATGAAGGCGAGGCGCCGGCCGATGCGCTGGTGCGCGAGCTGCGCGAGGAGCTCGGAGTGGCGGCGGGCGTTGAGCGCCCGATCACCTTCGCGGTCCACGAGGAGCGGGGGCTGCGGATCCTGCTGCTGTTCTACGCCGTTCAGATTCTCGACGGCGAGCCAAAGGGGAAGGAG
>JAIVTZ010000298.1:0-5304 GCA_049188105.1 Deltaproteobacteria bacterium
AGTTTTGAGTTATGAGTTTTGAGTTTTGAGTTACGGACACCGGATCGCTGATTACTGATCCGCTACGGCCAGGGCCTTGAGGAGGTCAAGGATGTCGGCGATGTCGGAGCCGTTGTCGCCGGTGGGGAGGGTAATCTCCCCCGCGGGGCTGATGGTGGCGCCGGGCCACTCGGTGACGACCTCCGCAAGCCTTGCCGACGGGGTCACCGAGGGGTCCAACCGCAGTCGCCAGCGCCGCCCTCGACGGGTCACCGACATGACTCCGGCACCGCGCGCCGTCACCCGCACCCGCTGCGCCTGAGCCAAGGTTGCGACCTGTGGCGGCGCCGGTCCGTAGCGATCCGTTATTTCCTCGAGGAGCGCCGCCAACGCCTCCTCGTCCTCACAGGCGGCGAGACGCTTGTAAAAGCTCAGGCGCAACGCCGGCTCGGGCAGATAGCGTTCCGGCAGCTGCAGATCCATTCCCAACCGGAGCTCGACCTCTCGTCGGATCGCCGATGGACGCCCCTCGAGCTCCGCCACCGCCTCCTCCAAGAGCTGGCAGTAGGTCTCGAAACCGACCGCCTCGAGGAAACCGTGCTGCTCGGCGCCGAGGAGGTTGCCGGCGCCCCGAATCTCGAGGTCCCGCGCCGCGACCCGAAAACCGGCGCCGAGCTCGCAGAACTCCTGGATGGCGGCCAGGCGGGCGCGGGCCGGCGGCGTCAGCGGCTGGCCGGGAGGAACCAGGAAGTACGCGAAAGCGAGGCGTTGTGACCGCCCGACTCTGCCTCGCAGCTGATAGAGCTGTGCGAGCCCGAAACGATCCGCCCGGTTGACCAGCAAGGTGTTTGCGTTGGGGATGTCGAGCCCGTTTTCGATGATGGCGGTCGCGAGCAGAACATCGGCCTCGCCGTCGAGGAAGGTGCGCATGGAGCTCTCGAGGAGGCGTTCCGACATTTGTCCGTGGGCCACGACCACCCGCGCCTCCGGTACCACCCTCCGCAGCCACCCGGCGAAGGCGCCGATCGAGCGCACGCGGTTGTGGACAAAGTAGGTCTGGCCGCCCCGTTCCATTTCATACAGTATGGCTTCGCGCACGATCTCCTCGGAGAATTCGATGACCGAGGTCTCCACCGCCTGCCGATCGCGCGGTGGTGTCTCGATGATGGATATGTCACGCAGACCACTGAGCGAGAGATTGAGGGTGCGGGGAATCGGGGTCGCCGACAGCGCCACCACGTCAACCTCGGTGCGCAGCTTTTTGAGCCGCTCCTTCTGGGCGACACCGAAGCGCTGCTCCTCGTCGAGGATCAGCAGCCCGAGGTCGCGGAATTGAATGCTGTCGGATAACAACCGGTGGGTTCCGACCACCACGTCCACACGGCCCTCGGCAAGCCCCTCGATGGTTTCCTTGACTTGGGCGGTTGACGAGAACCGCGACAGCATTCGCGTCTCCACCGGAAACCCCTCGAACCGTCGGCGAAAGGTTTCGAGATGTTGTCCGACGAGAATTGTCGTTGGTGCGAGCAGAGCGACCTGCTTCCCCTCGAGCACCGCCTTGAACGTGGCGCGGATCGCGACCTCGGTTTTCCCGTAACCGACGTCGCCGCACAGTAGGCGGTCCATCGGTCGTTCGGACTCCATGTCGCTCTTGATGTCTTGAACCGATCGTTCCTGATCCGGCGTGAGGTCGAACTCGAAGGCATCCTCGAACTCCCGCTGCCACGGCGAGTCGGGCGAGAAGGCGAAACCTCTCGCCGTGTGACGTACCGCCGCGAGACGGAGGAGCTCGGCCGCCATTTCGCGCACCGCTTTTTTGACCCGCGCCTTGCGTCTTCGCCAGGTACCTCCACCCAGGCGATCGAGCCTGGGACTGACATCGGCATCACCGCCGGCATATTTCTGGATCAAATCCGCCCGCTCGACCGGCACCAGCAGGGAGTCGCCGCCTTGGTAGGCGAGGGCCAACATCTCGAGCTCTCGGCCCTCTACCGCCACCCGTCTGAAGCCTGTGAAACGCCCGATGCCGTGGTCCATGTGCACGACCAGGTCTCCAGGACGGAGATCGCGCAGATCCGACGCGAACACCCCCTTTCCGGAGCGCCGACGCCGCGGCGTCGGGGCGGCAGTGAGATCGCGGCGCCCGTACACCGCGAGCCCGCCGTCCCAGAGAAAACCCAGTTGCGGCCCGCCTTCGACGATCGCTACCCCGCCGGCAGGCGGCGGCGCAGCGACCGGCTCGATCCCCCCCTCGCGCAGCAGATGGGTGAGGCGCCGGCCCTCTCCTGCAGTGGCCGCCACCAGGACCTGCGCCATATCCTGTCCACGTCGCGCACGAAGCGTCGGCACGAGATCAGGGAGGCGGCGGACAAAGCTCTCCGCGGGGTGGGTGGAAAGGCGCCGCCAGGTCGTCGAGCCGTCCACCAGCTCGAGGCTTTCCAAACGCAGCGAGGCGCCTTCGATTTGCGGGCGGAGCTGCTCCGGCGTGTGTAAAAGTCGATGGGGCGGCGGCAGCTCCATGGAGCGACGGCTGAGGCCCTGCCACTCCCGTTCCTGGACCGTCCACCATCGTCCAAGCTCGCCCAAGACCTCGTCACGCTCGCAGACGACTATCTGGTCCGCCAGATCGAGCCAGCTCCTCGACTCGCCACCAAGATGAAGCGCGCCCCACCACAGCCGCCGTTCGGTGCCCTCCACCATCTGCGCCGCCAGTGCGGGAAACTCACTCTCGATCTGTACCGCCGCCTCGAGCAGACGATCCGGCTCCGCCGGGAACGGGTTGAGGGGAAGCACCGTGGCACGCTCGACCTCTTCGCCGCAGCTGCGCTGGGTGGCGGGGTCGAAGAACCTGATCGACTCCACCCTGTCGTCATCGAGCTGCACACGAAGACCTGTCTCTCCTCCAGGGTGGAGATCGACCACCCATCCGCGCATCGCGAACTCACCGGCCTCCTCCACAAGATCGACGCGGTGGTATCCAGCCGCCGAAAGACGAACCGCCAGTGCGATTGGATCGATGGGCTGTCCGAGCTCGAGATGGTGCGCGGCATTCACAACTGCGTGAGGCGGTGGTATCGGCGATGACAGGACTCGCGCCGGCACCACGACGACGTCTACATCGCCCCCAGCCACCCGGTGAAGCACTCGCACAGCTTGCAGCCGCGCAGCGAGCGGCGGCTCGGCGCCGAGGTACGGGCCGGCAAGCTCTGCCGGCGCGACGGCTGCTCGGATTCCGGGCGCGAGCAGGCCCAGCCCCGCCGCCAGATCCTCTGCGTCCGCCACGTGCGGCACGACGATGAGCGCCAGGCGCTGCGGCCAACCATGGGCGGCCAGGGCAGCCACGGCCAGCGAACGGGCCCCGGAACTGACCCCGCCCACTGCGACGCCAGGCGCACCGCTCTTCAACTCGCGCACCAGCGCGCCGAGGTCGGGAAGGGGGTATGTCGTCACTTCGGCTTCGATCCTAACCCGCAGATTCCAGTTTTGAGTTTTGAGTTTTGAGTTTTGAGTTCCGGACCACCCGCCCAACGCCGCGGAGTTTCAACGTCTCGGTTTTCAACGTTCTAACCTTCAACATTCAAACGTCCGAACGTGCCGCTCGTCACACCATCTTCAACAAATGCCCCATCTTGAGCTTTTTCGTTTCGAGGTACGACCGGCTGCTGTCGGTGGGCGGCACCTCCAGGGGTACCCGCTCGGCAATTTCCAGACCGAATCCGCGCAGCGCGGTGTATTTTTTCGGGTTGTTGGTCATCAATCGTAACCGCCGCGCACCGAGATCGACCAGAATTTGAGCGCCGGTTCCATAATCGCGCGGATCGGGTTTGAAACCGAGGTGGAGGTTTGCCTCGACCGTATCCTCTCCCTTGTCCTGGAGCTCGTAGGCGCGCAGCTTGTTGAACAACCCGATTCCACGGCCCTCCTGGAGCAGATAGACCAGGATCCCCGAGCCTTCCTCCGCGATTTGGTGCATGGCGGCGTCAAGTTGGTCGCCGCAGTCGCAGCGACGGGAACCGAACACGTCGCCGGTGAGACACTGCGAGTGGACCCGCACCAGCACCGGCTTCGCCGAGTCGATCGTGCCCATCACCAACGCGATATGTTCCTCGCCGGTGACGCGGTTGCGGTAACCGTAGATGCGAAAGTCCCCCGCCTCAGTCGGCAGGGCGGGCCCCGCGATCCGTTCGACCAGCTTCTCGGTCCGCATCCGGAAGGCGATGAGATCCGCCACCGTGAGGATTCCGAGTCCATGCTCCCGTGCTATCTCCCGGAGCCGCGGGAGGCGGGCCATCTGACCGTCGTCATCCATGATCTCGCACAGCACGCCCGCCGGTGTGAGCCCGGCCATTCTCGCGAGATCGACCGACGCCTCGGTGTGACCGGCCCGCTTGAGCACGCCGCCCCGCCGTGCCCGCAGCGGAAACGTGTGCCCGGGCTTCTGGAGGTCGTCCGGCCCCGTCTTCTCGTCGACCAACGCCCGCACCGTCGCCGCCCGGTCGTGGGCCGAGATACCGGTGGTCGTCCCCTCCTTGACCTCGACGCTGACCGTGAAGGCGGTTCCGTGGGTGGAGGTATTTTTCTCCACCATCAGCGGCAGCTCGAGCGCGTCGCAGCGGCTCGGGGTCAACGAAACACAGACCAGGCCCCGGCCATACCGGGCCATGAAGTTGATCGCCTCCGGCGTCACCTTGTCGGCGGCGAAGATGAGATCACCCTCGTTCTCGCGGTCCTCGTCGTCGACCACGATGATCTGCTCGCCGCGGGCCATACGCGCCAACGCCTCTTCCACGGTGATAAAGACGCCATCCTCTCGATCCGTCATGCACATCTCCCTGTTCCGCACAAAAGCGGCGAGCCAGAATCGTAACCGGTAAGCTGTTTGCCTGCAAGCCGAGGGGTCGCGATTCGAAATTTCGGATTTCGGATTTCGGATTTCGGATTTGCCACCTAGCCTTCCCCCGGCTTGAATATTTACCCGGGAAGCCTCAGTCGGCGCGCCGCTGGCGCGGAGGGCCTCGTCGCGAGGACCGCGAGACGTGGTCAGCTGGTGCGCGTTAGCGTGCCAGATGGCCGCGTATCGCGGGCCGCAGCAGAGGCCCGTAGCGGCAGCGGCAGGGGCGGCGAAGCCGCCGCGCCGACCTCGGGCGTAACAGGACTGAACCAGGCCCCGCGGAATCGGAGCGCAGCGGAGATTCCGCGATCGCGACGAGTTTGGGCCTCTGGGTGCGTTTCTCCGACTGGAGCGAGGAGGGATAGGCCGTCCGGCCATCCCGACCGAGCGGAGGGAGGAAAACGCGGCCAGAGGTCCGGAATCGGCGCGATCCA
>JAIVTZ010000299.1:0-5304 GCA_049188105.1 Deltaproteobacteria bacterium
ACGCTGACGGCGCCGAACATCGTCAATAGGGCAAGGCTCAAACGCCCGGTTCGCCTCGACCCGAAGATGACGGCGTAGATCCCCTTCATGAGGTTGTTGACCGCCGAGGCGATCACCACCGCGAGCGCGGCGGTGCCGATGTCGAGACCGGCGCCGAGGGTCTGGGTGAGACCGAGGATGAAAGGGTCGACGTCGGCGGCGCCCATGATGGCGGCCATCACCAGCACACCTGTATTCCCGAACTGCTCGGCCACGAACTTGGTGGCGACGAGGATAGCGAGGAAGATGGCCGCAAAGGTGAAGGCGGAGGTCATCTCGAGCGGGTTGCCGCGGCGGCGCCGCGTGTCGGGGTCGAGCTCGCATTTTTCGTCGATATTGAGGGTTCGCGCGAGCAAGGAACCGACGACGATGGCCGCAATACCGAGACCCCAGAAAACCGATGTCAGCCGGTAGGCGAGCGGGGCGGCGAACAAGAGCAGGAGGATCCACAACCGAATGTACATCATGCCGGTGGCGGCGACGATGGCGCCGGCGAAGCCGACCGCGCAGGGCTCGCGCTCCTTGGACTGGCGAGCCAGGACAACGGTGGTGACGGTGGACGAGTAGGCACCACCGAGCAGCCCGGCAATGATCAGACCGCGGTCCTCGCCCCACCACAGCCGCAACAGGTAGCTGACCCAGGACACTCCCGACACCGCAACCACCACAAGCCAGATCTTGAAGGGGTTGATCTCGAAGACCGTGAAATCGCGGTTGGGGACCACCGGAAGAATCACGGCCGTCAGGAGCAGGAAGCGGAGCATGGTGCGCATCTCGTGGCGGGGAAGGCGATTGGCAAGGCCTTCCAGCAGCCGCTTCTCCTGCAGCAGGATCACCGCCACCACGCCGGTGGCGATGGCGATCCAGTAGAGGCCCTTGGCGGCACAGCCGCCGATGGTAAAGATCAGAAGCGCGGCGGCCTCGGTGGTGATGCCCGGTTCGCCCTTTTTGAGCGAGAACCAGTGCGACATGGCCACCAGCCCGCCCATGACCACCAGACCGAGGGCGAAGGGAATGGCGGTGTCCGGGAATCCGGCGACGAGGAGGAAGCCGGCAAGCCCGATGATCGGGAAGGTGCGAACCCCGCCGATGCCGTCCGGCTCGTGCTCCTCGCGCTCGAACCCGATCAGAAGGGAGAGACCGAGCGTGAGCACGAAGCCGAAGATCTCGGGCGGGAGGTTGGAGATGAGGGCGTCCACCCATCCAGTTTAATGCACGGGCGCACAATTCTCAGTTCTCAATTCTCAATTCTCAATTTCCACCCGCCCCTGGGATTCGAAGGGGGGGCGGGCGGGAACTCGCGCCCGGCAGCGAAGTGTGGCTGACGGCCGGAACGGAAGGGGTGGAGGGGGCCGGCCATCAGCCACTCGCTGGCGGGGGTGAGTCACGACGCCCGAAGGGCGTCAGCAATTCAAAATTGAGAATTGAGAACTGAGAATTGATATCTATTGATCGTCGACGAGTCGCTCGAGTAGGTCATCCGCCGCGATACGGGGAACTGTGACATGCCCCCTGGCGGCGTTGGCGCGGTTCCACTCGTTGACGGTCTCGATGGCGTTGTCGTTTCTTGCCCAGGCGCGTCTCGCGACGCCGCCCATGGCGTCCCACTCGAGGGCGGTGTCGAGGATGCGCTCGACCCGTTCGGAGCCGTCGAGCACCAGCCCGAAGCCGCCGTTGATCGCCTTGCCGGTGCCGACCCCGCCGCCGTTGGACAGCACCGCCATGGTCATGCCGCGGGCGGCGTTGCCGGCCCAGCACTGGTGCGACATGTCGGCGACGGTGTTCGAGCCGTCGTAGATATTGGCGGTCTCGCGGTAGGGCGAGTCGGTGCCGCCGGTGTCGTGGTGATCGCGGCCCATCATCACCGGGCCGATCTCGGCGTCACGCACCATGCGGTTGAACTCGCGGGCGATTGCCGTACGACCCTCGGCGTCGGCGTAGAGGATCCGGGCCTGGGTGCCGACCACCAGCGCGTTGGCCTCGGCGTCACGGATCCACTGCCAGTTGTCGCGGTCCTGGCCGCGTCGGTCGGGGTCTATGCAGCCCATCGCCGCGAAATCGGTCTTGTGGAGATCTTCGCTCTTCCCGGACAGACAGACCCAGCGGAAGGGTCCATAGCCGTAGTCGAAGCACATGGGACCCATGATGTCCTCGACGTACGAGGGCCAGATGAAGCCCTCGGAGGTGTCGTGGCCGTTCTTCGTGATCTCCGGCGCACCGGCATCGAAGACCGCCTTCATGAAGGCGTTGCCGTAGTCCCAGAAGTGAGCGCCCTTTTCGGTCAGGCGCTGGAGGACGTGGAAGTGGCGGATCAGGCTTTCGTCGACCAACTTCGCGAAGCCCTCGCGGTCGGAAGCCAGCAGCTCGCGCCCCTCCTCGAAGGTCACCCCCGCCGGCGTGTAGCCGCCGTCATACGGCACGTGGCACGAGGTCTGGTCGGAGTAGAGGTCGACCGCGATGTCATTCGCGTCGAGATACTCGAGGAGGTCGACGACGTTGCCCTGGTAGGCGATGGACAGGGCGTCGCCCTTTGCGGCCGCGTCGAGCATCCAACCAACCGAGGTCTCGAGGTCGTCGGTGGCCTTCGACACCCATCCCTGCGAGTGGCGGGTCTCGACCCGTGACGGGTCGACCTCGGCGACGATGCCGGCGCCGCCGGCGATCTCCAGCGCCTTGGGCTGGGCGCCCGACATGCCGCCCAGGCCGGAGGTGATGAAGGTCTTGCCCGCGAGGTTGCCGTCCTCGGGGACTCCGAGGTAGAGGCGGCCGGCGTTGAGAAGCGTGATGTAGGTGCCGTGGACGATGCCCTGGGGGCCGATGTACATCCAGCCGCCGGCGGTCATCTGGCCGTAGTTGACGCAGCCCAGGGCGGCCAGTCGGTGGAAATCCTCCGGGGTGTCGAAGAGCCCGACCATCAGCCCGTTGGTGATGATCGCGCGCGGCGCCTCGGGGCGCGATGGGAAGAGCCCGAGCGGGTGACCCGAGCTGACCACCAGGGTCTGGGTGTCGTCCATGATCTCGAGGTAGCGCTTGATGAGCAGGTACTGCATCCAGTTTTGGCAGACCTGGCCGGACTCGCCGTAGGTCACCAGCTCGTAGGGATAGAGGGCGATCTCGAGGTCGAGGTTGTTGTCGATCATCACCTGCATGGCCTTCGCTTCGGTGATGCGGCCGATGTAGCTGTCGATGGGCCCGCCGGTGATCTCGCCGGCGGGCCGGTAGCGGTAGCCGTAGATCCGGCCGCGGGTGCGAAGCTCCTCGAGGAACTCGGGCGCGACGATTTCGTGGTGTTCGGCAGGTACGTAACGCAGCGCGTTTTTTAGGGCAACGGTGGTGTCGTGGCGGTTGAGCGTCCAGCCGCGGTCGGGCGCTCGCCGGATCCCGGGCTTGAATTCCTTGGTCTCCGGCAGCTCGGTCAGCTCGACAGTCAAAACAGGCTCGGTCATCGCATCCTCCGGAGGTGCATTGTATCGCCACCCGCCCGTCCGCCTGATACTCGATGCTCGATTCTCGATACTCGATCCACACACCCGTACCCAAGAAATGCGTCTCGCGAATCTACGCTGTTGTCGCATCGAGCATCGAGCATCGAGCATCTGGTGAGTAGGGTGAATCTTGGTTCTCGATATTGATCTCGATTCTGCAACGATCAAGGACCGGTTGTGACTCTTTGGGAGAGTCCTAAATAACTCAGGGGTAGGGACTAATCCGGTTGTTGATTACCGTTCGCAAATATCTTCGCAATGCGCTAATATCGTGGGCTGGGAGGGTGTGCAGGCCGATGATGGCTCTCGACACCGTGGACGTGAAAAAAAAGGCGCGGGTGATCATGATCGATGGCGGTCACCGAGTCCGTGCCCACCTCGCTACCCTCGGCATCCATATCGGTGATTGGATGACGGTGGTCGAGCGTGCGCCCTTCCGGGGACCCGTGCTGGTCGAGGTCAACGGCTCGCGCCTCGCCCTCGGCCGCGGCATCGCCTCCAAGATCCGGGTCGAGATAGACGGCGCACTGCAACCGCTGGTGCGACGACCGTCGGACGCTGAGACCGAGCAGCGATGAGGTTCGTTCTCGCCGGACAGCCGAACTCCGGCAAGAGCACGATCTTCAACTCGGTTGCCGGCTATCGCTCCGCCACCGCCAACTTCCCCGGTTCGTCGACCACCTTCACTCTCAGCAAGGCCCTCATTCACGGCCGCGAGGTCGAGGTGATCGATCTTCCGGGGATCTACTCTCTGACCTCATCCCAGGAGGTTGCGGGGACGGCTGAGGGCTTCCTCCTCGAGGAGGAGTACGACCTCATCATCAACGTCGTCGATGCGAGCCGTCTGGGGCGTTCGCTCGAGCTGACCCAGCAGCTCCTCGAGCTCGAGCGACCGATGATCGTCGCCCTCAACATGATGGACGAGGCGGCGCGCGGCGGCATGGAGGTGGACCGGGAGGTACTGTCGCGGCAGCTTGGAGTGCCGGTGGTGCCGACAGTAGGCCGACGCGGGCTCGGGCTGAAGGAGCTCTTTCGGGTCGCCCTGCAGCATGCCCATCGCGGCGAGCCCTCCCTGTCCTTGACCCTGGATCTAGGGGTGGAGCAGGCACTCGAAGAAGTGGCCGAGCTGCTCGAGGCCAACGGCGTCGGCGAGTCCGTGCCGCGACGACTGATGGCGGAGAAGTTGCTCGAGAGGGACCCCCATTTCGAACGCGAGGTCTACGCCTCCCTGCCGGAGCTCAAGAAGAAGGTCCGCGGGGTGGCGGCGGTGCTGCAGAAGGCCCACGGCTGGGGCGCGGACCAGGTGATCTCCGGCAGCCGCCACGCGGTGGCCCACTGCATCGAGGACCAGGTGGTCACCCACCACCGTCCGAAGATCGGCTGGCGGGAACGGGCGGATCGCCTCCTCCTCCACCCGTGGACGGGCGGACCGGTGATGGTGCTGATTCTCGGCGGTCTGTTCTTTATTGTCTTCAGGGTCGGCCAGCGGTTCGAGGCGCCGCTGGTGGCGTTCACCGACCGGCTCGCGGTCGCGCTCGCCGCCAAGCTGCCCCCGGAAACCCTGATCGGCACCATTGCCGGCGGTGCGCTCGCCGGGATTGCCGGCGGTGTGGCGATCGTGCTGCCGTACTTGCTGCCGTTTCTGATCGGCCTCGCGATCCTCGAGGACACCGGCTACCTCCCTCGAATCGCGTACATCCTCGACAACTTCATGCACCGCATCGGTCTTCACGGCAAGTCGGTGGTGCCCCTGATCCTCGGTTACGGCTGCTCGGTGCCG
>JAIVTZ010000300.1:0-5303 GCA_049188105.1 Deltaproteobacteria bacterium
GTTCTTAGTTTTGAGTTTTGAGTTTTCCAGCACCCGTCCAGTGCGACCCTGTGGTGATGGGAACTCAAAACTCAAAACTCAAAACTCATAACTCGAAACGCCCGGCCTGCAATCAAGCTTCAGGCGCACCGTCCGTCATCATCTCCCGCATCTCCTCCTGAAACGCTTCGATGATGGACTCGGGATCGGGGACCAGCCCGGAATCGGTGACGACGCCGAGACGGACCTGGCCGGCGTAGCTGAGGATGCTGACGCCGAGCCCGAGCCGCGCCGACTGCGGCACCCAGAACATCATGCTGCGCATGGCCTTGCCGGCGAGGTAGATCTCCTCGCGCGGGCCGGGCACGTTGGTCATGACCCCGGTCGCCTTGGAGCCGAAGATCTGGAGAGCGATTTTCTCGACCTCGGGGCCGGCCATGCCGACCGCGTTGAGGATGGCGTAGATCACCATCGGTTCCGATGAGCCCTTGATGGCGTCCATGCGGCGCTTGAGCTCGCGCAGCCGTTCGCCGCGATCCTCGATACCGACCGGCAGCGCGAGGAAGACCAGCCCGAAGCGGTTGCCGAGCTTGACGATCTCGGACTCGGGACGGAGGTTGACCGGTACCACGGCACGAAGATCGATGCCGTCCACCTCGGTCTTGCGCCCGATCATGTAGCGGCGGAGCGCTCCGGTGACCCCGGCGAGGAGTACGTCGTTGATCGTGGCGCCCTGAGCCTTGCTGTAGGCCTTGACCTCGTCGAGCGGCATGACCTCAGACCACGCACACACCTTGGCGGTGCACAGCTCGCCCTTGAACACCGAAGGGGGATCGGCGGGCATGGTCGCCAGCCGAGCAAGGATGCCGGTTCCCTTGGCGCCCTCGGCTATGAGCTCGGCGGTGCGCGCGGGGTCGGAGAGGACCTCGAAGCCTTTGCTCACGGCGCGGCCGGTCGCCCTGCTCACCGAGTAGATGGCCTCGTTGACCACCTCCGGCAGCCAGAAGCCGCCGCCCAGCGGCTTGCGGCGGCGCCGCGTGTGGCGCGTCTTTGGGGACCCCGTCGGCGAATCATCAGTCAAACCCAGGAGCACCCGGACCAGGGCGATGCCGTCGGCGATGCAGTGGTGGATCCGCACCACAAGCGCGCTGCCGCCGCGATAGTTCTCGATGTACTGGAACTGCCACAGGGGTTTCGAGAAATCGAGCGGCGTGCTCATGATCGTGCTGACCATCTCCTGAAGCTCCTTCTGACCCCCGGGATCGGGCAGCGCCGCCTTTTGCAGGTGGAACTTGAGGTTGAAGTACGGGTCGTCCACCCACCGCGGCCCAAAGCCGGGTATCGGCGACTCCACCACCTTTTGCCGAAAGCGGTCGAAGGGCAGCAGCCGGTCCTCGATGAGCTCCTTGAGCTCCGAGTAGTCGAGCTTCTCGTAAAAGGACATCACCCCGGAGATGAGCATCAGGTTGGTGGCGGACTCCATGCGCAGCCACGCCGCATCGACGTTCGACAGCGATTTGCCCTCGAGCAGAGCCATCTGGTGCTTCCTCCTCACCGGTTCTGGTTGCACTGTAGCAGAGAAGAATGAGGGAGTTCGGAATTCGGAACCCTGACCCGGTCCTGGTGAACCTCCTTTGAGCGGTTGGTTCAGGCTTCGAAGGTCGGGCCGGTCGGTGCGTCGCCGTCTTCGGTCGTGAGCGTGGCGTCCAGCTGAAGGAGGACGAGGTGGCTCCCGAGGCCTATCCGGTCGCCGTGCTCGAGGTTGGCATGGGCCTCGATGGGCCGGCCGTTCAGGTAGGTTCCGTTTCTGCTGCCGAGGTCTTCGAGGATCGCGGTGGTCCCGTCGACGATGATGCGCGCGTGGCGGCGAGAGACCTGGAGGGAATCGATGGTGACCGCCGCCCACGGGATGCGTCCGATGAGGTTGTCGCCGCTTCTGAGCCGCACGCTGCGGTTGCCGGTGACTACAAAGAAGCACGACGACTTGCCGGAGACGGGTGACGGGGTGTCGTGGTGTTCGAACGCGCCCACCAGCAGGCGGTAGCCGCGGCGGTGGATGGTCTCGATATAAGAGGGGCTCTTCGCATCGTCTCCGAGCGCTGATCTCAGCTCGGCGATCGCGTGAGTCAGGGTGTTGTCCGAAATGTACTCGGTGGCCCAGACAGTGTCGATGAGGTCTTGCCGGGTCACCAACAACCCGGGTTTCATCGCCAGGCAGAGCAGCACGTCCATCACCTTGAGCTCCAGCCCGATCGTGGTGCCGCCACGGGTGAGGCGGCCAATCAACGGCTCTACCACCCACTCCCCAAGGCGGAAGGCGCTGCTGGACAAGACATTGGTATTGATTGCCGAAGGCACCTTGAGAACATTGTAGTATCAGTTGCTCATGTTTACAACGCTATCGGCGACGGTCGTGGGTTCCTTCGATCAGGGATCGCCGACCCGCGCCACGAGGCGGTAGCCGCGGCGGTGGAGAGTTTCGATGTAGATCGGGTTCCTCGCGTCGTCCTCGAGCGCGGATCTGAGCTCCGCGATGGCGTGGGTGAGCGTGTTGTCCGAGATGTACTCGGTTCCCCACACGGATTCCATGAGCTGCTTTCGGGTCACGAGCTTCGAGGCGTGGATCGCCAGGAAAACGAGCACATCCATCACCCGGAGCTCGACGCGCACCTTGGTGGTGCCGCGAGTGAGGTGCCCGAGGCTCGGTTCGACCAGCCACTCGCCGAGCCGGAAAGGGGAGACCGCGATGTCGCGAGTTTCAATTCCCCGCGGCATTTACGAAAACCCAAGTCGAAACAAGGTAGTGGTTAGAATTACCCCGCCCCGCACGCGACCCGTTCGGGCCGGTGCGGCTGTGGACGAATTCATCAGAACTCCACCCGGAAACCGAGCTCGAAGCGCATCGGCGTCTGCCAGTCGGTGGGCCCGCCGGTGTCGACGAAGTCGCCGTCGGTATTTGTGCACCCGCTCACCGAGCCGCAAACCGCGGTGATCTCCTCGTTGTCCAGGGCATTGATGACCGAACCGATCAGCACCAGCCGTGTGCGGCCGAGGGTGAAGCCCTTCGAGACCTGGAGATCTAGCTGGTGGTTGGCGTTGGCCTTTTGGCTGCCTCGCGGTTCGACGTACCACGAACCCCATGGGGGGATCTCGATATTGTCGATGGTTGTCGCCTGCGGCTCCCAACGAAAGTCCGACGAATAGAAATAGCCAAAGCCAATGGTCCAGTCGCCCTTGATGTTGAAGAATCCGTTGAGCTTGAAGCGGTGGCGGCGGTCATCCTGGAGGTATCCGAACCGGTTGTCGAAGTGCCACGGGTAGACATCGAAGGCTGGAGTGTTGACGACTCCGGCGTCCACGTTGCCCTCGGAAGTGGAGTAGGTGTAGGAGGTGAGCAGGGTCAACCAATCAAAGCTGCGCGTTTCGTACCTGACGATAAACGCCTGGTAGTCGCGCTCCAGCCCCGGAAGGTTGCCGACAACGAAAAAGTCGCACGAAGCGTCGGCGGACGGTGTCGGGATGTTCCCGTCGCATGTGTCCTCCATGAGGTCCTTGGTCTTCTTGTTGACGTAGGTGAACTCGATCGACGCCCGCCTGCCGACCTCGCGTTCGTAAGCAAGGCTCAGCGTGTCGGCATAGGTCGCGTCGAGCCCCGGCTGGAGCACGCTCGGCTCGGAGCCCACCACGTTTCCCGGTAGCAGCACCCAACCGAAGGGATCCCAAATTTCGGGGTCGTTCGCGTACCCCCACCCAAATGCGGCGGCAAGGGCGGCGCACTGCTGGGCGGAACCGATTGGGATCCCGAAGGCCAGGGGCAGCACGCCCGAGCACGAGAAGTAGTTGTTCGATAGGCCTGCGCTCCGCTGCGCGAAAAATGGCAGGGAGAGATTGTTGGGGTGCATAAAGGCGCCATAGTTGCCGCGAAGGATGTTCTTGGCGTCGCCGGTGAGGTCCCAGGCGAAGGCCAGCCGCGGCTGCCACCTGGCCATGTCGGCGACCTGGGTGCCTTCGTCGTCGTCGTAAGTGACGCCGTCGTAGCGGACGCCGATCTTGAGAGTCAGATCCCGCGTGATCCGCCAGGCGTCCTGCACGAACGCGGTGTTCACCGTACCGGTGAATTCCTGCGTGCCGGTGGAGAAATTCTCCGCCCACACCCATGGGAAGTTGCCTCCGAACTCAATGTCCATGAAGCGGTTTCCGGCAACACCGGCGATGCATCTTTGCCCGTCGGGCGTCCCGGTGTCACACGAAGAGAACTTTATGCCCAGGTCGGAGTACTCGATCCCGCCCTTGAACTCGTGCGAACCCGCGATGTCGTCCACGAACCAGGTGATGTCGGTGGTGAAGTCGTCGCGGCTCCGGTCCGAGTACTGCTGGTTGAAGTAGTTCTCGGACATCACACCTGTCACCCCGTTGAGATGAGAGATCGGTTCCAGATCCCCGCTTTCAGGGAAGGAGTTGACGCTATCGCGGTAGACGCCGATGGTGGTGTTCCAGAGAATCGATGCCGAGAGCACCCCATTGAGCTCGGCCGAGTAGATTTCAGCGCCCTGATCCGAGAAAAAGTTGGCTTCGGGCTCGACGAAAGCCGACGCGTTCCGGTTGTGGATATCGGCCGGATCGGCGGTGTACTTCCCCGTCACCCGCCAGCTCGGGTTGGCCTGCCACGTGAGCTTGGCCAATGGGTAGTTGCCCGTGAAGGTCCGGGTCGTGGGCGAGCCGATGGGCGTGAAGTCGGAGTCCACGTACTGATAGGCGACGAAGAACCACAGCTTGTCGCGGAGGATCGGACCACCGAGGGTCAGGTTGAGCTCCTGCCGCTGGTTGTCGAGCTCGCTGGAGTCGAAGTGGTCGCCGCTGGTCTGGAAGGAGTCGTCGCGATAGCGAATATCGGCGGTGCCCGAGAACTGGTTGCCGCCCGACTTGGTCACCAGGTTGATGATGCCGCCGGTGGCCCTCCCGTACTCGGCCTCGAAGCCGCTGGTTTGGAACTGGATCTCCTGGATGGCGTCGAAGTTGAAGTTGGTGCCGAACGTCGAAGTCGACGGGTCGGTGGTGTCGACTCCGTCCACGAAGTAGGCGTTCTCCTGGTCTGTGGAACCGAAGACGCGAGGGTTGGAGCCGAAGGAGACGCCGGGCGCCTGGAAGAGCACGCTCTGGTATAGGCGGTTGTCCAATCCGATGGCCGAGCCCTGCAGGTAGGGCTCGGTGAAGATCTGCTCGGTGTTGACCTGGGTCGGATCGACCACCAGGGTCTCGGCCACGACCTCGATCTCGTCGGTAAAGGTCCCCTGGGGCATCTCGATGATCATCGACGCCGCACC
>JAIVTZ010000301.1:0-5283 GCA_049188105.1 Deltaproteobacteria bacterium
CCTCGAACCCCGAGACGGGGCCAGCCTGCTTGACCGACTCCACGAGCTCGAGGAAATGAGAAGGTCCATATCCTCGAGCAGCCCGGCCAGTGATGACGATGCGGCAAAACTCACGACGTATTTTGATGAATTCCGCGCGGCCATCAAGCGGGGAAGACCGTCCGCCCCTGAGCCGCCTCCCCAAATGCCCGTGACACCCCCGGAGCCGGTCGAGACCGAGTCGGACGGAGGGGAAGAGACCATCGAGTCGATCTTCGGTGAGAAGAAATCGCCATCACCGGCTCCGACCCCGCGTCCCGGTCGATTGGTGGTCAAGGTGTCGTCCAGCGGTCTCAGAAATGCGGTTGAGCGGGCCGAATCTCCACCGAAATCCAGTCTGCCCTCGAAAACTCCACCCTCGGTTGTCGATGAGGTGGGATCGATTGAGACACCGGTGACCGACGTTTCAGCCCACCCACGACCGGACGACTCCTCGGTCAAGGGACCGGTCGAAGAAGCCGAGAGGGTTGAAAGGGCTCTCCGTGACGGTGATGATGCCGTGATCCTGAAGGCGCTCCACGTTGAGGTCACCGAGATCGCCGACGGAATGCTGCGACGGGATCCCAAGCACGGCCACCCCGTATGGGAAGTGGTGGGACGGCGTGGGTGGCTCGAAGAGCATCGGGACGAGTTCGAGCTGGATCCGCTGGAAGGGTTCTACTCCTTGGCCGACGAGTTCCTCGATTCATTTGCATCGGAGTCGAAGTCGAGCGAACTCAAGAGGATCCTTGCTGATGCGGGCTTCTCGAAAATGCTTCTCGAACTACGAGAGATGTTTCTCGCCAGCCGAAGCCGGGGGTAGGTCTCAATTCTTAATTACATCGCAGCCGGTCCTTGAGGCGGTGCGATGGAATAATTGAGAATTGAGAATTCAAAATTGAAAATTCCTCCTCACGCCTTCTTTGCCTTCAGATGGAGCGCCCTCGCGAACAGCGCCGCACCGACCGCGCCGGCGATCTGAGTGTCGGCCTCGGTCTTCAGGCCTTCGATGCCAAGCTCCTCCTCGAGACGCTTGACCACACCGGGATTCTTGGCGATACCACCGGTGATGGCAAACTCCTTCTCGACGCCGATGCGCTCGAGCAGTGTGCTCACGCGGTGGGCCATCGCCGAGCAGTAGGCGGCGAGGACGCGGTTCTTCGGCCAACCCTGGCGCAAGAGCGCCGAGGCCTCGCTCTTGGCGAAGACCACGCAGGTCGAGGAGACCGGCGGCGGCTCCTCCTCGACGTCCAGCGACATCTCGCCCACCTCTTCAATCGGGACCGACAGCAGATCCGCCATCACCTCCATGCCGCGCCCGGTGCCGGCGGCGCACTTGTCGTTCATCAGAAACGCCGTGACCTTGCCCTTCTCGTCGCAGTGGATCGCCTTGCAGTCCTGCCCGCCCATGTCGAGCACGGTGCGCACCAAAGGCCCGTACAAGAAGTTGGCGCCGCGCGCGTGGCACGCGATCTCGGTGATGGCCTTGCCCGCGAACGGGACGTTGACCCGGCCATAGCCGGTTCCGACCACGAAGTCGATATCGGCAAGACCGAGATCTGTGTCCTCGAGCGCCCAGGTCATTGCCTTGTTGGCGCTCTCCGGGCTGTCGGAACCGGTGCGCATGTTCGAGAAGGCGAAGAGCTTCCCGTCGGCCATGACCACCGCCTGCGAGCTCACCGAACCGACGTCGACCCCTGCCGAGAGAACCTCGGCATCTCGGGGATCCATCTCGGGGTCGTGCCAGTTGTACTCTTTCCAGCGCCAGAACTCGACCGCCATGGCTTCAGCTCCCTTCCGCGACCCGGTCGGCGGCGATCAACGCCGCCCCCAGGGCGCCCACGTACTCGGGCTCGTCGGGGATCAGGCAGTCGATTTCGAGTCCCCGCTGAATGGAGTCGACAAAGCCCACGTTCCTGGCCAGCCCTCCGATCAGGACCACATCCTTCACAAAGCCGACCTTGCGGACCATCGAGGTGATCCGCGACGCCATGGCGTCGTGCACCGCGCGCGAGATGTCCTCCTTCGGCGTCTTGGCGTGGACCAGCGACACGACCTCGCTTTCGGCGAAGACCGTGCACTGGGCGTTCATCGGTATCGCCTGGGTAGAGCGCAACGACATTCTGCCCAGCTCCTCCAGATCCACCTCGAGGGCGCGCGCCATGGCCTCGGTGAAGGTGCCGGCGCCGGCGGCGCACTTCTCGTTGACCGCGAAGTCCTCGATGCGCCCCGCCTCGTTGCAGCGCACCGCGCGACCCTCCTCGGCGCCGACGTCGATAACGGTGCGGGCGGAGGGAAAGAGCGACCACGCGCCCTTGGCCGCGGCGCTGACCTCGGTCACCTGGTCATGGGCGATCGTCACCTCGCTGCGACCGGTGCCGGTGCCCATGATGCAGGCGATGTCCTCCACCGCCACTCCGCCTGCGTCCTCCAGGGCGGCGCCGAAAACCTCGTCGAGGGCTGCGCGGGTGTCGAGACCCGCCAGCACCATCCTCTTGGCCAAGGGCTCCCCGTTGTCGAGCACGACCACCTTGATGGTCTTGGCTCCGACGTCGATTCCTGCAGTGATCATTCACTCACTCCTTTCAACTCGCGATCTTGCGCAGACCGAGGGTCTCCATAAAGGCGTCGATGCGGGACATGGTGCGCCCGCGGTCGAACTCCCGCTCATCGCCCATGTTGCCCTCGAAGGTCATGACCGGGTAGCCGGCGTCAATCAGCGCAAGACGGTTCTCGGCGATGCCGATGGTCAGCCCCTCGCAGCCGCGGTTGTAGTGCAGCATCACCCCGTCGAGCTTCCACTCGCGGGCGATTCGGATCATCATCTCGCTCTTGAGGTGCGGCGAGTAAAAGTGTTGCCACTCGGGCTTGGAGAGGTTCCACTCGGCGAGGATGCGAAGCGCCTGGTCCCGGTCTTTGATTTCAATATTTTTCTCCATGGGGGTGGTGCGTGGTCCCCAGGTCCCGTCGGGCTTGTCCTCCCACATGCCGATGAGGGCAAAGGTGTAGAGCGAGCCGATGGAGACGCAGCCGAACTCCTCGAGGTAGCGAAATACGTCGAGAAAGGCCCATGGCGGTTGGGTGTCGGACATCACTCGGCAGCGTTCGTTGGCGATCGCGGCGATGCCGTTCGAGACCCGGTCCGCGACCTCGTCGCGCAGCTCCTCATACAGCTCCACCACCCGCGGGTCGTGCTTCATCAGCGTCCCGAACACGTACAGCGAGTACATGGTCTTCTCGTCCAGCGGCGCCGGCACGGCCCGGTTGAGGGCGCAGATCTCGGCCCACAACGAGGTCGCGCGGCACTCGTTCTTCACCGCCTCGATGAGGAGACCGTCGTCGTAGGTGCGGCCCGTCACTTTTTCCATCCACTCGATGCCGTCGTGCATCTGGCCAACCACGTAGGCGAGGCGGTTCTCGTTGAGCTCCGCGTACGGACCCACCGAGACGTCGACGCAGAAGTACGGCAGCTCCGGTTCGAGATCGGTGACCACCTGGTACCACTTGGCGTGCGAGCAGCAGATGTGGTCCTGCCAGATGAAGTCGGGCTTCGGGAACGGCCCGCCGAAGACGTAGCGGTCGAGGATCACCGAGCCCCAGTAGTTGCGCATGTACGAGCACAGATCGCGGGCGTAGCCCTGCTTCTCCACCGCCTCCATGCACTCGAGCGAGAACTCGCGGTCCCAGGCGATGCTGGCGCCGTAGGGCTCGCTGGTCAGACAGCACACATCGCGCCCGAGGCCCGCCGGTACCGCGCCGAAGCTCCACGCGCCGCCGGCCCAGCGCAGCGCCCCGCGCTCGTGGGCGTTGGCGTACTCCTCGTAGTAGGTCGTGCGCAGCTCTTTTGCCTTGCGCCAACAATCGAGCGACTTGGTGGGGTATGTTGCTTGTGTCATCACCAGACTCCTAAAACAAGTCGTCGTCGAAGAGATCGTCCTGGCTGAGCATCTCCAGGAAGGCCTCGACCCGGATGCGGAACTGCCCGAGCGGTACCGTGACGTCGAACTCGAGAATCAGGGTCGGGATGCCGGCGTCCTCGAGCGCCTTCTTGAGCGCCGGGATATCGAGCTCGTGCGGGTCGCAGAACTTCTGCTGGATGAGGATGACCCCCTTGGCGTCGTACTCCCGGGCGAGCCCGAGGACGTGCGGGATACGGGTTCGCTCGGGCCAGTCCTTGCTCGGGCAGGCGGGCCGGTCGATGTAGCGCCTGGCCAGTGAGAGATGGATGTCGCCGTCGAGCTCGACCTCGTTCCAGAAGTAGCGGGTGCCGGTGCAGTGCTCATCGGTGACCACCACCGCGCCCAGCGACTCGACCAAGTGGATGAACGGGATATCGTCGTTTTCGGAGCCGACGAGCATCAGGCGTATATCGCCCGAGCGGTCGAGCGTGCGCTGCGGCAGGTTGTCGAGGACCGCGGCGAGGGCCCGGTTGTGCTCCTCCTTGTCCACCATCTGGTTGGAGAGGACCATCTCCATCGCCTCCTCGCCGGTGAGGGCGGGGGAGGGGCCCTTGCGCAGCTCGTACACCTCGTGCAGGAGGCGCCGGCTTTCGTTGTAGACGCCGATGGAGCGCTCGAGGTCTTCGTCGTCGATCGTCGTGCCTGTCCACTCCTCGACCGAGCGCTGGAACGCCGCCAGCTCGCCGGCCAGGTAGGGGTAGGCGCGTTGGCTCTGGATCCCGTGCGGCATGGGAAGGTAGTAGGAGTACTCGGTCGGGACGTGCTTCTGCCAGCTGCTGAAGGTCTGGCGGATGTGCAGGCAGCTCTGCGCGATCATGATCCCGTCGAGGTAGTCGTAGCGCCCCTTGAGCCCCTGCGCCAGACAGTCACGGCAGAAAGGGCAGAACATCCCGAAGATGTGCGGCTCGGTGACGTCCTGGGGCTCGTGGCTGCCGAGGATCCTCACCGGCAGGACACCCGCGGCGTACGGGATCTCCTCGGGAACGTAGGTGCAGAAGTAACCGAGCACCTTGCCGCCGGTGCGTTCCTTCCACGCACGGGCGTAGTCGTGCCGGTTGTGCTCCCACTCGGTGAACTGGTCGAACATGAAGATCTCCCCTTTCTACCTCGGCAAATAGCCCTCGAGGAAGAGGGCCAGCAATTGCTCGGTCATCTCTTCGCCCGACACCCCGTCGGTGTCCGGGTACCACATGTAGATCCAGTTGAGCATTCCAAAGAGATAGAGCGTCGCCAACCGGGGCTCGGCTCGCGACCCGCCGGCTTCACGGCCGATCGATTCCACGATCTCCAGGGTGATCCCGAAGTA
>JAIVTZ010000302.1:0-5274 GCA_049188105.1 Deltaproteobacteria bacterium
GCCGCCGAGCTCAACATCCCGTCGGATGGCGAGCTCGAAAGACTCGAGTTGTTCTGGAATGACGAACCTCTCACCACGATCCATGAGCCCCCCTACGAGGCGTCGGTGGTCTTGAACGCCACCGAGCAATTTGGCTATTTGAGGGCGCTCGCCAGTCTGAGCGACGGTTCGCAGGCGGAGGATATCCAGTTCCTCAACTCGCCACAGTTCGGAACCGTGGTCAAGGTCACTGCGATCGAGCTTCCGGTCACCGTCCTCGACAACCACGGCGATCCGGTAACGGACTTGACGATCGACGATTTCACAGTGTACGAGGACAAGGTCGAGCAGACGATCTCGCACTTTTCCCTGCACCGGGATCTTCCGGTGCGGATGGGGATCGTGATCGACACCTCGGGCTCGATGACGACCACGTTGCCGACGGTGCAGCGCGTGGTGATGGGTTTCTTGCGCGACCTCCTGCGTCCACGTGATCGCGCATTCATCGAGACCTTCTCGGATCGGCCGGATATCCTCGCCGGTTTCACCGCCAACTTCACCATCATCGAAAACGCCCTCCTCGCCCTGTACGCCGATCGTGCGACAGCGTTGTACGATGCGGTGATCATGGGTCTGTTCCAGTTCTCCGGAGTTACCGGAAGACGCGCGATGGTGGTGGTGTCCGATGGTGAAGACACCGCGTCCAAAAACGAATTCAGCGACGCGCTCGGCTATGCCCAGAGGATGGGCGTGACCATCTACGTCATCGGCATCGACATCTCGACGACAAAGATCACCACGAGGTGGCAGATCAGCAAGTTGGCCAGCGCGACCGGTGGAAGGGCATTCTTCGTGTCTGCGAAGTCTGAGCTCGACGCCATTTACGACGAGATCAACCGTGAGCTCAGAACCCAGTACCTGATCGCCTACACCTCGAAATCGGAGCGGCCCCCGGACGAGCTTCGCAAGATCAAGGTTCAGGTGGATCGCAAAAAGGTGAAGGTCCGCACGATCACCGGATACTATCCGGTTGGCGGTTGAAGCAATAGGCACCGAGGAGGTAACGTCCCGTGCGAAATGAACGAAAGTTCAGATGGGCAGCAGCGATGCTGGTGATGTTGGCGATGCTTGTCGCCGGTGCCGCCGTTGCGGGGGATCCCGCGAGCAAGGAGGCGGCAGCGGACATGGAGTGGGGCTACAAGGCCGCGCGACGCGGTTACTGGCAGGAGGCGCTGGTGCGGTTCGCGCACGCCAATGAGCTGACGCCGGACCAACCGCGAATCCTCAACAACGTCGCGGTCGCCCAGGAGGCGAATGGGTTGTACGAACACGCTCTTCTGACATACCAGGAGGGTCTCAGTATTGCGCCCAACAACGATGCGTTGCGACGGAACTATATGCGGTTCCAGGAATTCTACGCAACCTACATCGCACCGCCGGAGGAGAGCGGGGAGCAGGGAACCGGCGGCGAGGGGGCGGACGATGCGCAAGAAAACAGCTGAGCTGCTCGTCGTGATCATGGCTGTGGCCGGCATCTGCAATGCCGGCGCACGTGAGGTTCGAATCGAGTTGCATCTGAAACCCGAGCTCGATATCGACGGAACCGAAACGGTCTTTGTCGGCCCGATCGTGATCGAGCCCCGCGAGGGCGAGGACGTGCAGTCGGTGGACCTCACCGCCGCGCGCGAGTTCGAGATTTTCTTGCGGAAGATCCTGCGCAGGGAGGCCGAGCTTCGACTCCTGCCTTTGGATAACGATCTGCAGCCCCCGACCAACAACCTCGCGACCCTCGCCCAGCAGCCGGAGTTCTGGAGGGCGATCAACGAGGAGACCAACGCCGACCTGATCGTTGCGGCATCGATCGATGTCAAGGTTCTCGACCGTGCCGGCTACACGACGGAGGAGTACATCTCGCCGCAGGATGGCAAGACCTACTTCCGTCAAGTCCTGGTCGAGGAGACGGGTTTCAGCTACGACATTCTGCTGATTGTCGTGGACGGCAAGACCGGCGCCATAGTTCACCAGGAGCAGATAACCGACTTCATGCCGAAAGATGAGCGGAAACTCGAAGAGCACACCGATATGTTCACCGATCTGTACACGCTCCAGAACCGACTCGTTGGGATTTTCGTGCCGCGGGTCGTGCAGGTCAAACGTGCGCTCTACACCAATTGAGACCCCATGGCCACCTACTGCACCCCGCCATGATTGGCGGGGTATTCGATCGCCGATGCATCCTTCCTGCCCGCTCTTCGCTTCCTCTACATACGGCAAGTATGTATCGGTCGCGAAGCACAGGCGGGACATGCCTCGACGCCCTCGATACTACCCGCCAATTGTGGTGGGGTACATTACGGAGGTAGAAGATGACGATCCCAGGTCGTAAACACCCAATCTCACACGATCTCGCGGGCTTTGCGACGAGACGTGGTGGGATACGCGGGCTAGCGCTGATGATCATCCTGCTCGTCGCCTTGCCGGTTGTCGCCCAGCTCAACCCCTACAACCCCTACATCGGCGGTAAGAACAAGGTGCGGTGGGACAAGTTTGTGTGGTACACCTACGATACGCCGCACTTCCGGATCTCATACTACGACCGGGTCGAGCCGGCCTTGGAGAAGATCGCGTCGTTTGCCGAGAGCGCGTATGACGACATCGCCCGCAAGCTCAACTACCAGATCCTCAAGCCGGTGCCGATGATCACCTACGCGACCCACGCCGAGTTCGAACAGACGAACATCATAGTGGGCTTCATCCCCGAGGGCGTCGGTGCGTTTGCGACGCCGGTCCGCAATCGCATGGTGCTGCCGGTCGATCTCCCGGATCGCGAGCTGCAGGCGCTGATCCAGCATGAGCTCACCCACATCTTTCAGTACGAGATCTTCTTCGGTGGGAGGCGGGGCCGAGCCATCTACGCACGGCCGCCGCTGTGGTTCATGGAAGGGATGGCGTCCTACTTCGGCGACGACGAGGACTCGCGAGACGAGATGTACATGCGCGACGCGGCCCTGTCCGATCAGGTGCCGTCGATCATGCGGCCTCCTCAAGGGTTCCTTGCCTACCGCTACGGCCACAAGGTCTTCGAGTACATCGAGGAGGAGTGGGGCGAGGACGTGGTCCGCGACTTCGTCTTCTCGATGCGCGGCAACTTCGGTGGCAACGTTGGGCGACCGCTCGACAAGGTCCTCAACATGGACGCGGAGGAGTTCGACGCCGCATTCCGAACGTGGCTTCGCCGAAAGTACCAGCCGTACGGCGATCGCGGCGTTCCGGGCGAGTTCGGACGCAAGTTTCGGGTACCCGGTTTTCTGAACTCCAGTCAGACATCGCCGGCCATCTCGCCGTCGGGGGATTTGGTGGCCGCATTTACGACCTACAAGCAGGACGTGGACGTGGCGATATTCGGTCTTCCGGACCGAAAGCTCTACAAAAATCTCACCAAGGGTCTGACCACCAAGTACCAGTATCTCGTGGCGCAGGGTCTCACGGTCGGGCCCTCCGAGGGTCGTGATCTTGCCTTTTCTCCGGATGGCAATTTTGTCGCAGTCTTCGCGCGGACCGAGAGGACGCGATCGCTGCTGTTGCTTGATGTCCGCAAGGGCGGCATCGCCCGGAAGTACAATATCGAGCTGCCGGTCGACCAGGCCGCGCAGCCGGCGTATTCGCCCGACGGCCGGTACATCGCCTTCCACGGCGTGTCGAACGAGCAGTACGACATTTTCATGCTCGATCTGGAAACGGGTGAGGTTTCGAATTTCACCAACGACCCGGCGTACGATGCGGCGCCCACGTTTTCCCCCGACGGGACGAAGATGGTCTACACGTCGACGACGGGTGGGGCCGGAAAGCTGATCGGACTCGATCTCTCGGATCCCTCGAAGCGAGAGCAGCTCACCTTCGGGCCGGGACATGATGAAGGCGCTGCATTCTCGCCCGACGGTGAGCGACTCTACTTCACCTCGGACCGTCAGGACGGAGTATTCGACCTCTACCGGATGGATCTCGACACCCGCGAGCTCACGCGTCTCACCTATATCATCGGCGCCGCCATCAACCCCGTCGCGGCGAACACTCTCGAGGGTGAGCGGGTCGGTTTTCAGGCCTACTCCAACGGGATCTGGGGTCTGTACGGCGCCGACGCCAACCAGGGGGAGGACATGGGCATCTCGGAACCTCCGTCAGAAGAGGTCAAGCTCGAGCCCTTCGTGCCGGCGGTCAGCATTGCGGTGGATCCGGAAGACGGCAAGAAGGTCAAGCGCCGCAAGTTCTTTCTCGAAGATGCGGGTGGCGCGATCGGCGTCGACACCACCAGCAACGTGCTGGGCCAGGCCTACATCACCCTCGCCGACCAGTATGGCGACCGCCGGTTTACCATCCTCCTGGACACCATCGACACCTTCTCCAACTTCCAGCTCAGCTACTTCAACCTCGAGCCGCGTCTGCAGTGGGGTGTCACTCTCTACGACTCGCGGACCTTTTACATCACCGGTTTCGATCCGACCAGGTACAGGGTGACCGACAAGGAGCAGGCCTACCAATTCACGGCGGCCGAGTTTACTCTTCGATATCCCTTGTCAACTTATTACCGATTGTCGGCCAGGGGCGGTTACCTCACGCGCAGTTACAGCCAGCCCTTCATCGATCCGGAGACCGAAGAGGTCGCGTTCAGAAAGTTCGAAAGCCAGAGCCCCTACGTGGGCGTCGGGGCAACCGGCGACACGACCTTCTGGAAGCCCTGGGGCCCGCACAACGGCGCTCGCTGGGAAGCCCGCTACTACTACGCGTACGACATAGAGGACGGTGGCACGCTGACCCAGAATGTCGAGTTCGACGCACGGGCGTACGTACCCCTGTCGCAGCGCAACGAGCTCGCCTTCCGCGGCTGGTTCGGATTTGCGGACGGTAACCAGCCCTGGATCTACTCATTCGGCGGTCTCGACACCTTGCGCGGCTATCCGACGCGGTCGCTGAGCGGAAACCGGACCTGGTTCGTCAATGCGGAGTGGCGCTTCCCCCTCGTCGACCGGATGGATCTGGCGTTCCTGAGAATCGGTGGAATCCGCGGGCGCTTCTTCTTCGACGTTGGCGCGGCCTGGTTCCAGAATAGTGACGGAGACAAGTTCAACATGTTCGGCGAGCCGGGCTTTGACTTCATCGAGGATGGGACCCTGGTGGACGGCGTGTCGTCCTACGGATTCGGGATCGATCTTCTGCTCTTCGGTCTGCCCATGCACTGGGATTGGGCGAAGATCTGGAACTTCGACGAAGCACTGACCGGTTTCGAGAGCAACTTCT
>JAIVTZ010000303.1:0-5272 GCA_049188105.1 Deltaproteobacteria bacterium
ACGGGGAACGACCATCATCGTCGCGCTCGCCGGCTCTACTCGCGGCGCTGGTGAGTCCGTTGAGGCCCTCATGCCCTGGCTCCTGCATGTGATAGACGTGTTCGACAAAGCGTACCGCCATGGACGCTGACCTCCTGTGGATCCTCGTCCCCGCCTTTGCCGTGATCAGCTTCGTTTACGGCTGCGTGGGCCTGGGTGGAGGCTCAGCCTATGTTGCGATGATGGCTCTTCTCGGGGTGGACTACACGGTGATTCCGATGGTGGCCCTGAGCCTGAATCTGATCGTGGCCGGCGGCGGCTTCGCCCACTACCTGCGCGGCGGTCACTTTCGTCGCCATCTCTTCGGCCCATTGATCCTCACCTCGGCCCCCGCGGCCTTCCTTGCGGCTCAGGTGCCGGTGAGCCGAACCTTTTTCCAGGGCCTGCTCGGCTGTCTACTGTTGCTCGCGGCCGTACGCCTGCTGGTGATGCCGCTGCTGGAGACGGATCGGCCCCGTCGTGAGACGACGAACCCGTTGCTGCTGGCGCTCCTCGGATTGATGCTGGGCGCGGCGGCAGGCCTCACCGGTATCGGCGGCGGAATCTACCTGGCGCCGCTGCTCCTGGTCACCCGCATGGCCACGCCCAAGGAGGTTGCCGCCCTGAGCTCGGGGCTGGTTGTGGTGAACTCGGCGGCGGGACTGGCCGGCCGCATCGTCATCGGGACGAGCTTTCCATGGTCGGTATTTCTCCCCCTCGCCGTGACGGTTCTCCTCGCGGGCCAGTTGGGCGCCTTCAGAGGATCGAACCACTTCCGACCCGCCACGGTGCAGGCCGTTGTCGGCGGGCTGGTCCTCCTCGTCTCGATACGGCTGCTGGTGAGTGCCTATGGCTAGTGCTCAAAAGTCCCCTCACGAACTCCTCCCTTTCGACAGCGCATGGCCGATGGTGGCGCAGCGAATGACTCCCCTGCCGGGTGAGCGGGCTGAGCTTCTCGCGGCCGTCGGTCGGGTCCTGAGGGCGGACGGCACCGCCGCCTGGGACCTCCCCATGGCCGACAACTCCGCCATGGACGGCTTCGCGGTGCGCAGCGCCGACACCGATCTGCTGACCGGTCTGCGACTGCTCACCGGGGACGCGTACGCCGGTTCGGGCAGCCCACCGCCCGTTGAATCGGGCACCGCGGTCGCCATCGGTACCGGCGGGCTGCTCCCACCTGGAGCCGACGCCGTCCTCACCAAGGAGCAGGCGCGTCGGGAAGGTGACTTCGTAGTGCCCCTGCAACCCTCGAAGCTCGGCGACCACATTCGCCGTGCGGGAGAGGAGCTGCGGGCCGGCGAGGTGGTGGTTCCTAGCGGCGAGCGCCTCGGTCCCCTGCACATTGCGGCGCTGGCCGCGGCGGGGGTCACCGAGGTGGAGGTGAGCCGCCGGCCGCGGGTATGCGTGCTCACCTCGGGCAACGAAGTGGTCCCTGTAGGGACGGCGGTGCGGCCCGGTCAGGTTGTGGACTCCAACGGTCCACTGCTGCGTCTGTGGATCGAACGTTTGCTCGGCATGCCGGTGACGGCGGCGCCACCGTTGGCGGACAACGCTCCGGCACTCCGCCACTCCTTCGCAGACGCCCTGGCCGAGGCCGAAGTGCTGGTCATCACGGGTGGCGTCTCGGTGGGCGACCGCGATCTGGTGAAGCAGGTCCTGGAAGAGGATCTTGGCGTCGAGCGCGTGTTCTGGCGGGTCGCCCAGAAGCCCGGCAAACCGACCTACACAGGATGCCGCGGCAACACCTGGGTCGTCGGGCTTCCCGGAAACCCGGCCGCCGTTGCCGCGATGTGGTACGTGCTGGTGCGTCCGATGCTGTTGGCCCTGATGGGCGCAACCACCGCCCAGCCGCCGCGGCTCCCCGTGCGCCTGGTCGCCGAGATGCGGCCGAACGAACATCGCACCCACCTGCGCTGGTGCCGCACGGTCTGGCGGAACGGCGAGATGTGGGCAGAGGCGCTGGGACGCACGGGCTCGCACATGCTGAGCACGGTTCCTCGCGCCGATCTGCTGGCGATCATCCCACCGGGGAGCGACCAACTGGCGGTGGGCACACAGGTCGAAGCGATCCGCTTGGCCCTGGACTGAGTCCCTACCCGAAGAGCGTGAGCTGGCCGAGCTCGCCCGGGACGAGGTTGCTGGCACCAACGCCGAGCAGGCGGACCGAACGGTGGGCGGCGTCGGTTCGGCGCACGAGCTCGCGGGCGAGCGCGGCAATGGTCGCGGCGTCGGCTGTGGGTACGGGCAGGGTGTGGGAGCGGGTCGGCGTCTGAAAGTCGGGGTAGCGCACCTTGACCGTGATTGTCGAGGCCGCGAGGCGCCGTTTCTCCAGACCCTGGGCGACCTCGCCGGCCATGGCGTCGAGGATTTCGTCGATTTCCTCGATCTTCTTCAGATTTTCGGCGAATGTGCGTTCGGTGCTCAGGCTCTTGCGGACATGGCGGGTGTGGACAGAGCGGTCGTCGATACCCCACGCCCGGTCGCCCATCGTTCGGCCCCAGCTGCCGAAACGGGCGAGCAGCAGATCGACCGACGCCCGGCGGAGATCTGCAACGGTCTTCAGGCCCATCGAGTGCAGGGTCTTCTCGGTAGCGGGTCCGATGCCGTGCAGCCGTCGCACCGGCAGGGGAGCGAGGAATGACTCGACCTCGGACGGACGGACCACGGTGAGCCCGTCCGGCTTGTCGAAGTCGGAGGCGATCTTGGCCACCAGCTTGTTGGGACCGACCCCGACCGAAACCGTCAGCCGCCTCTCCTCCCGGACGCGCCGCCGGATGTCCGCGGCGATGGCGGTGGCGCTGCCGAACTCTCCCAGGTGCTCGCTGACGTCGAGAAAGGCCTCGTCGAGCGACAGGGTCTGGATGATCGGGGTGTAGTCGCCGTAGATAGCGAAGATCGCCTGCGACTCCTCCCGGTAGCGCCGGAAGTCCGGTGTGAGAAAGATGGTGTCGGGGCACAGCCGCCGTGCTTGCGCCGCGGGCAGGGCCGAGTGGATCCCGTACTTGCGGGCCTCGTAGTTGGCGGCCGCCACGACGCCGCGCCCCGCGGGGTCGCCGCCCACCACAACCACCTTGCCTTCGAGCGACGGGTCGTCGCGCACATGGACCGCGGCATAGAAGCAGTCCATGTCGCAGTGCAGAATTCGCCGCAGCGGCGCATCGGGCATGCTCTGATCTTACGCTGTATTTACCCCGACTCAAACCCGCGACCACCCACCCGATGAACCACAGAGGCACAGAGACACAGAGAGAAACACAGAGGAAGACATCGCAAACACGAAGACACGAAGACACGAAGACACGAAGGCACTAAGGCCAGCCACCCGAGCAGGAAAACCGCAGATCACGCAGATAGACGCAGATAGTCTCCTTGATGCTGCAGTGCCGAGGATTGACGGCGGAACAGTCGGCGATCTGGCGATCGCCGCCCCCGGTGGGAAGCCCGACTGCTCCGAACGCGAGCGTTCGTCGCAGCCGTGCTGCCCACCGGACGACGCGCCCGGGGCGCGTCGGTTCCGCCTGCCCTCTCCCATGATTGGAAGGGGTAGTGCCCTCCATTCATCAACAGAGGATGAGGAGTGGCGAGGCCTGCGCTCTCCGAGAGCGCAGGCCGCTGGGCCGTGACATCGCGCCGGACGCTTGCGTCCGAAGCGATTGTCCGGCGTAGCGGTCGCCGGCCGTCGTTCGACGACGGTCGGGACCTCGCCACGCTCCCAAGCGTCGGCAACCGCCATCTGCGTGATCTGCGGGCATATTGGGTGATGGCCTTCGTGTCTTTGTGTCTTCGTGTTTGCGACGTGTGCCGCGCCCCTGCGATTCTTCCCTCTGTGTTCCTTCTCTGTGTCTCTGTGCCTCTGTGGTTCCGCCGGTGAGCGGACTGGCACGGAGACCGAGGCGGGCACGGACGCGGGTCGATTTCCTCGACATGGGTGGGGGGTCCGCGCTATGGTTCCGCCGCGAGAGGAGTCGAAATGAGCCACGATCTTCGCAAGTACGGAAAAAACACTCAGGCGATCCACGCCGGCCAGCACGTCGACGAGGCGACCGGAGCGGTCGCGCCGCCCATCATCCAGAGCTCGACCTTTGCCTTCGACAGCTGCAGACAGGGTGCGGAGCGATTTGCGGGCACCGAGGACGGTTACATCTACACCCGGATGGGAAACCCGACCATCGCCCGTCTCGAGGAGGCCGTGGCGACCCTCGAGGGCGGTGCCGGCGGTCTCGCCACCTCGTCCGGGATGGGCGCTCTGTGCACCCTTGTGTTCGCCCTGATGAACGCGGGCGATCACATGGTCGGGACCGCGTCGGTCTACGGGCCGTCACGAGTCGTGATGGAGCGTGACTTCAGCCGTTTCGGGGTCGAGTCGACCTTTGTCGACACCTCCGATCTCGATGCGGTGCGGGCTGCGATCCGCCCCACAACCAACATTGTCTTCATCGAAACCCCGGCGAACCCGACCATCAGTCTCACCGATATCAGCGCGGTCGCCGCCATCGCGCACGAGCACGGGGCGCTGGTTCTTGTGGACAACACCTTCGCATCGCCGCTTTTGCAGCGGCCGTTCGAGCACGGCGCGGACGTGGTGATGCATTCGATGACCAAGTTCATAAACGGTCACACCGACATCGTCGCCGGGATGATCGTCCCTTCCACCGAGGAGCTCTTCAAGAAGATCAAGCCGGCTCACTCCTACCTCGGGGCGTGCATGGATCCGCATCAGGCGTGGCTCGCGCTGCGCGGCCTCAAGACCCTCGGCATGCGGGTCCGTACCGCCCAGGACAACGCTCGCCGGGTGGCGCCGTTCCTCCAAGCCCACCCCAAGGTGGAGTGGGTCCGATACCCGGGCCTCGACACCCACCCCCAGCACGAGCTCGCCGACCGCCAGATGGACGGACCGGGGTCGCTGATCTCCTTCGAGGTCAAGGGCGGCATCGAGGCCGGAGCGCGGCTCCTCGACAACGTCGAGCTCATGACCCTGGCGGTATCGCTGGGCGGTGTCGAAACCCTCATCCAACATCCGCCGTCGATGACCCACGCCGCGATGTCCCACGACGACCGCCTCGCCGCCGGAATCACCGACGGGCTGGTGCGGGTGTCGATTGGCTGCGAGGACGCGGACGATCTCATCGCGGACTTCGAGCAAGCACTCGATCACGTTTGAGTTAAGAGTTGAGAGTTGAGAGTTAGGTGTTGAGAGTTTTGAGTTTTGAGTTTTGAGTTTTGAGTTCCCATCCGTACCTCTGGGTGGGCGGGG
>JAIVTZ010000304.1:0-5262 GCA_049188105.1 Deltaproteobacteria bacterium
CGTGTGCTCTTCCGATCTGCCGCCACCACCGGTTTTGACGATGTGAAGATTCGCTCCAGCAATATGTTTCCGTCCCGCGACATGGCGCTGATCTCGGCCTCGCCGAGGCCCTCGATCAGCTCGAGATCGGCGCCGGCGATAAATGTATCGGGCTTGGCCGACACCACCACCAGCGCCCGCACGCTCGCATCGTCGAGCAGCGGCGCCACCGTTGCGCTGAACTCCTCCACCACCGCCGGCGAAAGAGTGTTGACGGATTTCTCAGGGTGATCCAACCAAATGAGAGCCACCCCGTCTTCGCGTCGTTCCACTGTGATCATTGGCATGGGCCTTCTCCCGATGAATGAAATCCGATGGTTCTTTTTTCGGCCGTGGATTCCGATTCGAGATATTCAAAACAGGCAACGCGTGGCATCGGAATCCCCGGCCGAAAAAAGAAAATGGGGAAGGTTTTTCCCATCATCTGAAACTTTCGAACACCAGGCCGATGCCGATGGCGCCGGCGGCGCAGGCGGCGACCAGGCCGTAACGCGCCTCCTCCGCCTCCATCCGATGGCAGCAGTTGGTGATGAGGCGGGCGCCGGTAGCGCCGAAGGGGTGGCCCAGCGACAGCGACCCGCCCCAGGTGTTGAGGCGATCCAGGTCAACCTGCCCGACCGGACGATCGCGGCCCAGCCGGTCGCGGCAGAACTCCTCGTCATCGAGGAGCTTCAGCACCGCCAGCACCTGGGCGGCAAAGGCCTCGTGCAGCTCGACAACCTCGACCTCATCGAGCTCGAGTCCGGCCGCGTCGAGGGCTCGCGGCACGGTCAGAGCCGGTCCCAGCAGGAGCTCCTCGAGGGGGTCGAGGGCCGCCATCGCCGATCCCTTGAGCACGGCCAGCGGGCGCAGTCCGAGGCGTTCGGCGGCCTCCTCCGAGGCCAGCAGCACCGCCGCACCGCCGTCGGTGAGGTACGAGGCGTTGCCGGCGGTAATGGTACCGAATCGTCTGTCAAATGCCGGCCGGAGCTTGCCGAGCTTCTCAATCGTCGTGTCGCCGCGGACCCCGTTGTCGATGCTCACCCCCTCGAACCTCGGCGGTGGAAAGGCGGGCACGATCTGACGCCGCAGGCGGCCGTTTTCAGTGGCCGCGGCCGCACGGTGATGGGACATCATGGCGTAGGAGTCCTGCGCCTCGCGGGTGATGCCGAGCCGCTTGGCGAGCCGGTCCCCGTTCTCACCCATGATCTCGCCGGTCGAGAACTCGGCCAGCGCTACCGGCTCGGGGAGGAGATCCCGCGGACCGAGTCCTTTGAGCAGCTTCACGTAGTCGCCGAAGCCACGAGCCTTCTGGGCCGCAATCAGCCGCTTGCGGACGCTCCGCCGGTAGCGGATCGGCGCATCCGAGAGGGTCTCCGCGCCCGCGGCGATCGCGACATCGGCGTCGCCGACCGCGATCGCCCGCGCGCAGTCGAGGAAGGACTGGAGCGAGGAGACGCAGGCAACCGTGCAGGTGTAGGCAGGACAACTGTCCGGGAGGTGCGTTCCCAGCACCACCTCGCGGCCGAGGTTGGAGGTGGCGGGGTCGGCGATCACGGTGCCCATGACCAGGAGATCGACCACCTCCGGGTCGATCTTCGTCCGGTGGAGGAGGCCGGACACCGCCATCCGACCGAGGTCGTAGCTGCCCAGATCGGTGAACGCAGTTCCCGAACGGCAGAATGGGGTTCGGCATCCGTCGATCACGACCACGCGGCGAGCAGAGCTCGTATTTCCCATGTCGATACTCCTTGCACGGTGATAGCAGAACCGACCCACTGGCGCCAGTTTTGAGTTTTTAGTTTTGAGTTTTGAGTGATCCCCCACCCACCCGGTTTCCTCGCAGGGGTGGATGGAAACTCAAAACTCATAACTCAAAACTCATAACTCCGCAGATGCGCCTCTGTTAAGATCCCGCGCAAGCAACCGGCGACGGTCATCGCCGTATCTATGTCCGGGAGGAGAAAACCATGCGCAACAAGCTCTCGATCGCGTTCCTGGTCGCTCTGTTCGCGGCGACCATCTGCATCGCCGCGGACGAGGATCCCTACCTCTGGCTCGAGGAGGTGGAGGGCGAAAAAGCCCTCGCGTGGGCCAAGGAGCGCTCGGCCGCCGACACCGCCGTGATCGAGGCCGTGCCAGAGTTCGGCGAGTTTCATGAAAAGCTGCTCGAGATCTACAACTCGCGCGATCGCATCCCGACACCGGGGATCCGCGGCGCCTGGATCTACAACTTTTGGCGGGACGCCGACCATGTCCGCGGCATCTGGCGGCGCACCTTTCTCGAAGAGTACGTCAAGGAGTCGCCGGCCTGGGAAACCGTGCTCGACCTCGACGCCCTGGCCGAGGCCGAGGACGAAAACTGGGTGTGGAAGGGTGCCTCCTGTCTTGCGCCCGAGTACCGCCACTGCCTGCTGACGCTGTCACGGGGCGGCGCTGACGCCGCGGTTCGCCGCGAGTTTGACGCCGCCGCCAAGGCCTTCGTCGAGGACGGGTTCTTCGTCCCCGAGGCCAAGGCGAGGGTGGGGTGGAAGGACGAGAACACCCTGTGGATCGGTACCGACTTCGGCGAAGACTCGTTGACCGCCTCCGGCTACCCCCGCTTTGTCAGGGAGTGGAAGCGTGGTACGACGCTCGATGAGGCGACGACGATCTTCGAGGGTTCGGTGGACGACGTGGCGGTGGGTGCGTACTCGATCCACACGCCGGAAGGCCGCTACGACATCGTCTACAAGACGCCCGAGTTCTTCCGCGGATCCTACTTCATCATCCTCGGTCAGCGGCTGGTCAAGCTCGACATTCCCGAAGACGCCAGCTTGCAGGGGTTCTTCAAGGATCAGCTGCTGATAGCCCTGAGATCCGATTGGACCGTCGGCAACACAACCTATCCGCAGGACGCCCTGCTCGCCATCGACCTCGATGCCTTCCTCGCCGGCGACCGAGCCTTCGAGCTCCTATTCGAGCCCTCGGAAAGGGTCTCCCTCGGCGGCGTCACCCACACCCTCGATTACCTGCTGATGACGACCCTCGATAACGTCCGCGGCCGACTCTACCGACTCACGCTCGGGGATGAGGGCTGGATCACCGAAGAGGTCGAGCTCCCGGGAATGGGTACGATCGCAATCGGCAGCACGGGTGATTTCGACGACAGTTTCTTCTTCACCTACACCGATTTCACCACGCCGTCGAGCCTCTACCTGGTTCGCGACGATGGCGCTCCTGAACAGGTGAAGTCGTCGCCGGCCTGGTTCGACACCGACGGCATGTCGGTCGTGCAGTACGAGGCGACGTCATCAGACGGCACGAAAATCCCCTACTTCGTCTTCATGCCCAAGGGTTTCGAGGCCGACGGTGCCAATCCGACCGTGCTCTACGCCTACGGCGGCTTCGAGGTCTCTCGCAAACCACGATATTCGGGAAGCAGGGGTTTCGCGTGGGTAGAGCGAGGCGGGGTCTACGTCCTCGCCAACATCCGAGGTGGCGGCGAGTTCGGGCCCAAGTGGCACCAGGCGGCGATGAAGGAGAAGCACCAGAACAATTTCGACGACTTCATTGCGGTCGCCGAGGACCTCATCAAGCGCAAGATCACCTCCTCAGAGCACCTGGGCATCATGGGTGGCTCCCAGGGCGGTCTGTTGGTCGGCGGGTCCTTCGTTCAGCGGCCGGAGCTTTTCAAGGCGGTGGTCTGCCAGGTACCGCTTCTGGACATGAAGCGCTACAACAAGCTGCTCGCCGGAGCGAGCTGGATGGCCGAGTACGGCAACCCCGACACCGATGACTGGGAGTACATCAAGACCTGGTCGCCCTACCAAAACCTGGACCCGAAGAAGGACTACCCCAAGGTCTTCTTCTGGACCAACACCCGCGACGACCGGGTCCACCCCGCCCACGCGCGAAAGATGGTCGCCAAGATGACCGACATGGACAAACCGGTCTACTACTACGAGAACACCGAGGGAGGGCACGGTTCAGGCGCCAACCTCAACCAACGGGCGTACACGGACGCACTGCAATACGCCTATCTGTGGATGATGCTGCGCTGATCGGCCTGCGGCCGATCAGCGAGTTTTGAGTTGAGAGTTTTGAGTTTTGAGTTATTCCCCACCCACCCCTACCCATTTTGACCAGCGGATGGGTGGAACTCGCCGCCGGGAGCGGCAGATGGCCGACGGCCGAGATGGAAGGATGGTTGGGGGTCAGCCATCGGCCATTCGCTAGCGAGGGGGAATCACGACGCCCGAAGGGCGTCCGTAACCCGCCGACGGAGGAGGAGTGAGCTCAGGCGTCATCCGAAGGAGGAGGCCATGAGCCACGCGCTTGCGACGGTGCGTCACCGCGCCCGCAGGGCACGAGTAACTCAAAACTCATAACTCAAAACTCAAAACTAGGCGACGATTGCTATGCCGGCCCAGACGATTCCACCGAGGATGAGCAGCGGTACCAGGAGCACGAGGCCGAGCGCAAGTGCGACCGGGCCGACGACGACCAGCGCGAGCACAAAGAGCACCACGAAAACCAGCGCCTTGAGACCGAGCACCTGCCCATCGTCGCGGCCGCGTTCGACGGCGAGCCGGGCGTCAGCCGGCCGTTTCGCGCCAACTTCGAGGTCGATGAAACCGCCAACGTGCAACCCGGCACCGCCCTCATGCTGGTCATCGCTCCGGTGGCCGACGCCGAGGGCACCATATTCACCACCCTCGGCTTCGCCATCGACGTCGACGAGTTCTCCTCGATCCTGGGCATCGCCCAACCCGGCGAGAGCGGTGAAACCTATGCTTTCGACGCCAACGGTGTGCTGCTCTCCAACAGCCGCTTCGAGGATGAGCTGCGCGAGATCGGCTTGCTGCCCGACGACGAAAACGTCGACTCGGTGCTCAACGTGGACATACGCAACCCGGGCGGCGATCTCACCCAGGGGTTCGTTCCCACCACCGATCGCCGCGCCCAACCCCTCACGGTGGCCGCGGCCTCGGCAGTGTCCGGACAGAGCGGCGCAAACGTAGAGGGATACCCCGACTATCGTGGCGTGTTTGTGGTCGGCGCCTGGCGTTGGCTCGACCGCTACGGCTTCGGCGTCGCCACCGAGGAGGACTATGCCGAGGCCTACGAAGCCCTCAACAAGCTGCGCGCCATCCAGATGGGATTGCTGGCACTGGTGATCCTCGCCGCCGCTGCCATGGTCTTCGAGTCGGTGGTGATCTCACGCCTCGGCAAGAAGGTCACCGAGGCGGTTCTGGCCCAGCG
>JAIVTZ010000305.1:0-5258 GCA_049188105.1 Deltaproteobacteria bacterium
ACCAACACGCCCGCAACCCCGCCGCTACGACCGAGAGGTATAACTGCTGTGGCCGCCGGAAGTGCGCCGACGCCGAGTACTTCGGCGAGACCGCCGACCTCTCCAGAATCGGGGTCGATCGCCATCACCGCCTCGCCTGTGCGGATGACGTGCTCGAGAAGGCCGACCTCACGCGGCAGGGTGGTGTTATTGCGGTTGAGGGGATAGCCGAAGCCGGCGCGGCACCTGACCGCCGTCTCTTCGGCCATCAGCACGGCGCCGCGCTCGAAGTGCTCGGCGGCCAGCTGCAGCAGAGACGAGATGCCCTGATCGGGTTCGTTTTCAGAAAGCAGCGCGCCAACCAACTCGGTCACGCCGGGCGGCAGCGCCGAATGTCCCTCACGCTGCCGCGCCCGGAGGTGGCGCTCCACCACCAACGACACGTCGGCGGCAAAACGAGCCATGCTCTCGCTCGCTTCGGCCTGCGGAGCCGGCATCAGAAAGGACACTCCGGCCTCGATCAACTGATGGACCAATCCGGCATCACCGAGGGGGGCAACCCAGACCACGGGCAGGGGAGGATCCGCCGCCGCCGCCCTGCCGATGACCTGAAGCCACTGGTCATCCCGACCCACCCATGAGCCTGTCTGTTGATGGTGCACGACCAGCAGATCGACGGCATCGATGTCCACATCTTCCGCAACCGAAAAGTAGCGAACCAGCCAGCCGCGCCGCCTCCACTCCCGTTCCAGGGATCCACGCCACCACCTCGAATCCTGTACCGCCACCCCAACTCGCGCGACGAGCAGCTCGGTGGGTGCATCGACCTCGAGGTCGGCGACCAGATAGTCGAGGGGGTTCTGCGGCGGTTCGGACGGCAGGACGTGGATGTTGGCATGGCTCAGAGGCAGCGAGACCTCGAGAAGCTCCTCCTTGAGCAAACGGTCGACCTTTTTGTTTGAGGCGGCAGCGCCGGCAGCTTCGGCAAATGCGGTCAGACTCAACACTTCGCCTTGGTGGGCTGACACCTCATGCGGCGAGAAACGGAACCCGCCGTGATGGCATGCGAGAACCCGACCCGCCGATGCAAGTTCGCTCCTCGACGGCATCCTCACCCGCCCGCGGTCCACCTCGAGACGAAGCGAGCCGTCTGCGGTATCGAGCTCGAGGACACCGCTCGGCGACGTCGCCGAGACCAGCCGCAGCAGCGCTGCCGGCGCGAGATGTTCGAGGCTTCCCGAGAGGACTCGTCTCACGATCTGCTCCGCCCATCGTCGAGCGCTTGCACCGTGTAGCTGCGCACGTCTCCAGAGCGCAGAACAAACTCCCGCCGTTCAACCACCAAACCATCGACCTCGACCTCGAGCACCCATCGCCCCGGCAGGAGGTCCGAGAATCGAGCCTCCGGGTCGAGGCGCGTGCGCCGCACCTCGCCGCCGCCGCCACGAAGAACAGCCAGCGGCGGAGTCTCCCGCCATCGGGTCGGGAGTCGACATACCAGATCCGCCCCCCTGTTGGGTCGCACGACCCTGCCGTCATGCCTCGGGAGCCGCTCGAGCCCGTCGGTCTCGGCGACAACCACACGAACTTCCGGCACGGTTTCGACCGTGGTCGGGTACGCCAGGTGGCGCGGGGTCACGGTCCACAAACCAAGGGTGGGATCGGTGGCGACCCAGCCCGCCCCCGGAAGCCTGCACTCCAGCCAACGGTGGGGGATCGCGCCGCCGTCGCCGATCAGCAGACCGCTGACTGTTCGGGCTTCGAACCCGGCAGCGCGCAGCAGCGCCACGGCTGCGTTGGCGAGACCCGAGCATCGCCCCCGTCCCCGCTTGAGAACCGACGCCGCATCCTGGGGACCGCCATCCGCGGTGTCGATCGCTACCCGGTCCGCTGCCCACTCGAGCACCAGCGTGGCGGCTTCCCAGGATCCCAGATCGGGACGCAACTTCGCCTGCAACCGCTTCGGCAGCTCGAAGTCGGCCGGTATGACGGGTCTCGATCCCGCGACAACATTGGCGTAGGTGTTGGTGGCGCCGATGGGGGCCAGCGACGTCGCGACGTGGACCGTGACTCCGCCGCCGACGGCCGCCCGTACTTCCTGGACATAACCGTTACTCGCCGATGCAACGGGGAGATCGCCGGCAATCACCACATAGTCGGCTTCCTCGGCAAGAGCCGGCACCGCCAAGAGAATCATCCATGCCAGGACGAGCCCGCATTTCTCAGCGGGTGGCATCCTGAGGGCGCCAAGGGTCTTCACCCGGCAGCGGCCTTCCGCTTGACGAACCCGTCGAGGACTCCGTTGACGAAGCGCCCGGAATCCTTGGCGCCGTATTTCTTGGCAATCTCGATCGCCTCGTCGATGATGACCGCGTGCGGGGTGTCGGTCTCGTAGATCAGCTCATACATGGCGAGGCGAAGGATGTTCCGGTCGACCGCCGCGAGACGTTCGAGCCGCCAATGGGTGGTCTGCAGCCCGAGCTCCTCGTCGATCCCCTGCAGCCGCTCGAGGGTCCCGCGGAGGAGAACATCGGCAAACTCACGCACCCCATCCGATGCGTTCCCCCACTCCTCAAAGCCGGCCTGCATCACCTCCGGCGATGCGTCGGTCAACTCGTACTGATAGAGGAGCTGCAGCGCCAGTTCCCGGGCGCGCCGACGTGTGCCCACCTACAACCTCCGGCTCAGCCTCTCGGACAGTCGTGCCATCTCGATGGCGGCCAGAGCCGCCTCCCAGCCCTTGTTTCCCATCTTGGTCCCCGCGCGTTCGACCGCCTGTTCGAGAGTGTCGGCGGTGATCACGCCAAAGGTCATGGGAACGCCGGAGCTGATCGCCGCCTGAGCGACCCCCTTGGCGACCTCTGCGGCGAGGAGATCGAAGTGTGCGGTGCCTCCTCGGACCAGCGCCCCGACGCAAATCACGGCGTCGAACCCACCATCTCCGGCGAGCCTGGCAGCCACCATCGGGATCTCCCAAGCTCCGGGCACGCGCACGATGGTGATTTTGCCGTCCTCGGCGCCGTGCCTGATCAGACAGTCCACGGCCCCCGATTCGAGGCGTGAGGTCAGCGCCTCGTTGAATCTGCTCACCACAAGCGCGAATTGAAGACCTTGCGCGTCGAGATGCCCTTCGATGACCTGCATGGTCCCTCCAAAGGTGCATTGTACCGCGATTTCCAGCCACACCGGGTGATTACTGCGGCCTGCGAATCCGTAACCGAGCCAGTTTTGAGTTCTCAGTTTTGAGTTTGGAGTTCCCACCCACCCATGCCGCGGCAGCCCTCCGGGTGGGATGGAGGAAAACTCAAAACTCAAAACTCAACACTCCGCCAGTGACCGCGGCTTCGGCCAGACGGCGACCGGCATCGGTGGCGCGCAGCAGCTCGCCACTGCGTTCGACGAGCGATTTCTGCTCGGCCTCCCGAACCACCTGTTGCGTACGCCCGACACTCCACTTCAGGTGCCGATGGAGCCCCGACAGCCCACACTCCTCCTCGGCTGCTTCGGTGTCCTGATGGTGGAGCAGGTGGACGACGAGCATGCGGACACCGAGGTCGAGGCGCTGTACCGCGCGCCGCCGCCCCTGGGCCAGCAGCCCGCGCCGCGGCGCGAACAAGAATGCGAACGCAAAGAGCAGGCCACAGGCGCCGGCCATCGAGCCCGCGATCGAGACGTCGAGGAGGAATGCCACGCCATAGCCGAGCACGGCGCTCACCGCCGCCACCACGGCCCCGAGCCACAGCATCGGCGCGAAGCGGTCGACCAGCAAATAGGCGGTGGCCGGTGGGGCGATCATCAGCGCCACCACCAGGATCGATCCCACCGCGTCGAAGGCCCCGACTGCAGTGATCGACACCAGGGTCATCAGCGAGTAGTGGATCAGTGCCGGCGAGAAACCGAGCAAGGTGGCGAGGCCCGCATCGACCGTCGCGAGCTTGAGTTCCTTCCACGCCAGACCGATCACCACCAGGTTGAGGATCAGGATCGCCCCCATGGTCCACAGGGCGCGCGGGCCGAGGTCGATGCCGCCCAGGAGCAGGCGGTCGAACGGCGCGAAGGCGAGTTCGCCGAGAAGCACCGAGTCGGTGTCCAGGTGGACGCCACCCGCGTAACGCGATATGAGAATCACGCCGATCGAGAAGAGGGCCGGGAAGACGAGGCCGATGGAGGCGTCCTCCGGAACCAGTCGTGACCGGATCAGCGCTTCGATGAGAACCACGGCCAGCACGCCGGTAGCCGCCGCGGCGAGCAGCAGCAAGGGCGAGTTCAAATCGCGGGTGAAAAAAAACGCGACCACGATGCCGGGCAAAATGGCGTGCGAGATCGCGTCTGAAACCAATGCCGTGCGCCGCAGCACCAGGTAGGTGCCGGGCAGGGCCGCAGCCACCGCGGTAACGACCCCGATGAGGACGATCTCCAGCTCCGGGCTCATGATTCCGCCTCGCGTTCGAGGACCCGCTCCGCCTCCCGCCGACCGATCGGGGTCGGCGCCCACAAGCCATCGCCTGTTCGTCGGGCGAGGCCGCGGTCCGCGAGACCCTCGAGGGCCGCACCGACGTCGGCCCCGCTCGGACTCATGGTGCGCAGGACCGCGATGTTGTGGCCGTGCTCCGGGTCGCCCGCGTGCTGCAGCGACAGGGCATAGAGGTGCATCAGCACCGGATCGAGATCAGGCGCTCGGAGCAGCCGCCCGAGACGCAGGAATCGCCACACCAGCCCCCGCCGAGGCGCCACCATCAGCGAGCCCACGACAACGACGCTGAGCACGAGCACGATGGTCGGGCCGGTGGGAAGACGCGGCACGATCGAGGACATCACCGACCCGGCGACACCGGAAAAGACCCCGATCAATGCAGCCAGCAAGACCATCGGCAGAAGGCGCCGGCTCCACTGGCGGGCGGCCGCCGCGGGAGCCACGATCATCGCGCTCATCAGCACCACGCCAACGGTCTGCAGGCCGATGACGATGGCCACCACCAGGAGGAAGGTGAGGAGACCGTCGAGGCGTCTGATCGGTAGACCGAGGCTGGAGGCGAAGTCGGGGTCGAAGCTCAGGAGCTTGAACTCTTTCCACAGCAGGGCGAGGATCAACAACGCCGCCGCAGCGAGCACGGTCATCGTCACCACGTCCTGACGGAGCAGCGACGCCGCCTGCCCGAAGAGAAACGAATCGAGGCCTGCCTGGGCCGCGTTCGGCTGCTTCTGGATAAAGGTGAGGAGGACCAGCCCAACGCCGAAGAAAACCGACAGGACAATTCCCAGGGCGCTGTCATATGGAA
>JAIVTZ010000306.1:0-5258 GCA_049188105.1 Deltaproteobacteria bacterium
GTAGGCGGGGTCGAGCACGGTCACCCGACGCACCCGCACCGCGGCCGGGTCGAGCAGATCGATGTCGACCAGCGCCTTTTCGGCGGTGGCGGCCAGCTCTTCGACATTGCCGCCATCGGGGTCGAGGCTGAGCTCCACCGACACCGTGTGGTGGCCCACCGGCGCCAGCTCGCCGTGGTTCGACGGAAAGCCGACCCGATAAAAAGGCAGCTCGGGATCCGGGAAGTAGAGCCAGTGCTCATCACTCGGCGCGGCGCCCTCCACCCCCAGCGCGAGGTTGAGGACCCGTACCCACCGCAAGGCGCTTCGGGCGCCCACAGCGTCCTCGGGCAGCTCGTCGACAATGAGATCAATGAGGGCGGGCAGCGAGATCGTGGACAGCAGGCGCCGCCACTCGAGACGCTCGCCGTCGGCGAGCTCCACCCAGCCCTCGCCGAGGTGGATGCCCACGACCTCGCGTTCGAGCTGGAGAGTATCGACGCGCCGGGCGACCGCATCGGGCAGCAGGCGGATTCCTCCGCTGCTGGGGTAGCGGAAGGTGGCGTTGTAGCCGACCGCGCCCTCGTGCAGACCGAGCGCCCCATCCACGACCTCCTCGAGCTTCGGCTTTGGCACGTAGCGGCCCACCCAGTCGAGGCTCAGCTCCTCGGGCGCCGCGCGGTAGAGCTTCGAGTTGTAGGGGAAGAAGAAGTGGCGGGCCAGACCCTCGCCGAAGCGGTCGAGCACCCACGCGCGGAAATCGGCGGGTTCCTCACCCCCGTCCTGCGCCCATGCCTGCACGAAACCGAGCAGACAGTCCCGCCGGACCTCGGGCGCCAACCCGTGGGTGTTGATCTGCACCGGGTAGGGCGTCGCCCGGCCGCCGATGACCACCGCCGCGCGTCGTTCGTGGACTGCGAGCCGATCCCACACCCCAAGCTCGGCCAGGTAGGCCTCGGTTTCCGCCCTCGCCACGTGCAGCAGATGTCCCGTGTAATCGAAGACGTAGCCGTCGGCTTCCAGGGTGCGGCACGCCCCGCCCGGCTCCGCCTCGCGTTCGAGCACGACTACCGTCGCCCCGGCCCGTTCGAGCCGCTCGGCCGCCACCAGCCCGGTCAGACCTCCACCGACAATCAGGATCGGCGTCATCTCTGCTCCGTCGGCCCGGAGGCCAGCCACACCAGGAGACCCAGCACCACCGCGCCCACCACCGCGGTCAGAATCAGCGTCGACACCGGGTCGAGGAAGAGCACCACCAACCCGAGTGCGCCGAAGACCACCGCCACCGCGTAGCTGACCACCACCGTCCCCGCCGTCCAACCGTCGAGGCGGCGACGGACGCGGAGCGGGAAGTGGTCGGCGCTGCCGTAGTAGATCTTGCGCCCCGCCCGAATCCTGAGCACGATCACGTAGAGGGTGTCGATCAGCGGCACGGCGAGGATGTAGAGCGGCGCCAGCCAGCCGAGCGGGTTGTAGTGGGTGTAGTCCATCACCATCGCCAGCGCGCCCAGGGTCAGGCCGATGAAGAGGCTGCCGCAGTCGCCGAGGTAGATGGTGGCGGGGTGGAAGTTGGAGCGCAGAAAACCGAGCAGGGCGCCGATCATCGCGACCGTGAAGGCCGCCACCACCAGACGCCCGTTGAGCAGCGCCACCACCAGCAAAAAGGTGGCGGCGATCACCCCGAGTCCGGCCGCCAACCCGTCCATGATGTCGACCAGGTTGAAGGCATTGGACAGCCCCACCAGCCACAGCACGGTGATGATCAGACGCACCCACCACGGGATGAAGGCCACCTGGACCATGATCCCCGCCTTCAAGAGCACGAAAACCGCCACCACCTGACCGATCACCTTCGGCTTCGGCGTCAACGCGCCGAAATCGTCGATCAGCCCGACCATGGTCACGATGGTCGAGGCCAGCAGCAGCGCCAGAAGCTCGGCGTCGAACTCGAAGGTCATGCCGATCGACAACAAAAAGGCGGTAAAGACGGCGAGCCCACCGAGGTACGCCACCGGTTGGTCGTGGTTCTTGAGCGCTCCGTCCGGCCGGTCGACGACGCCAAAGCGAAGCGCCGCCTCGCGCGCCATGGGCGTGCCGACCAGGGCGAGGAAGTAGGCGAGGAAGAACCCGAGAATGAGACGTATCGTCATAGGAGCCCGTGCAACCTCCGTCGGGGATATCGGCGCCGCCCCCGCCACTCGCTGACCACCAACGGCCACCGGCGGCGCACGTGCGCGGCGAGCGACGGCCGCCGCAGAGTGCCCGCCGCCACCAGACCCGGGTCCCACAACAAGAATACGGGCAGGCGTGGTGCCAGATCAAGGGGGTGGAGATGGCGAACGAGGGTCATCCAACGATTGGTCAGGATGCACGCCTCGAGCTCCGGCGGTCTGCGCCAGCGCAACGGCCCTCTGCCGGCAGCGGCGCCACCGCCCCGGCGGTGGGTCGCCACCGCCTCCGGAACCGTGTGGATCCGCCAGCCGCGGTTGACCAGCCGCCAACCGAGCTCGATGTCCTCCCAGAAACAGAAGAAGTGCTGCGCCCACGGCCCGTGATCCTCAACAACCGACTCGAGGGCGGAGCGGCGGAACACCGCCAGCGCCCCGCACGCGGCCAGGACGGCGCGGGGCTGCATCAGCTCGGGGGTCGGAGGGGCGCCGTAGCCACGGTCCTCGACCTCCAGGGTGAAGCTCTTGAGGACCTGGCCGACTGTGTCGACAGTTCGACCGTCGGTTCGCATCAGCCGCGGTGCGACGCCGGCCAGACCCGGATCGGCGATCAGCGCCGCGGCACAGCGCGAGAGACAATCCGCCTCGACCTCGACATCCGGGTTGATAAAGGCAAGGACCTCGCAATCGTCGCCCAGCTCCTCAAAGCCCCGGTTGCATCCGCCGGCGAAACCGCTGTTGATCTCCTCCTCGACCAGAACGACCCTGGGGTCCTCCACGGCCCGCACGAGAGCCCTTGAGGCATCGTGCGAGGCGTTGTCCACCACCACCACCCGCTCGACGCCCTCCGCCGCGCCGAGCGCCGCCAGACAGACCGGGAGATCCTCAGCCGAGTTATGGCTCACCACCACGACACCGATGCGGGCGCGAGTAGAGTCGGGTTGACGGGAAGAAGGGCTGGGCGCGGGCACCATTCGATTATAAGCCGGAGCGCAGGGGCGGAAACGAAGGGACGAGGTCGGTTCTCTGATTTGTTTCGCGCACACATTTGAGCGTATTGAGGTTGCTGCGACAATGGATGAGATGGATTCTGCGAGAACCTCCGTGTCCCGAAGCTCTGCGATGCATGCCGCGCTGCTGCTCGTCCTGATCGCGGTTCTTCTTTCTCCGGCGCTCAAAGCCGACTTCCTGTGGGACGACTTCCACCAGATCGTGGAGTCACCCACCATCGCCAATCTGTCGAATATTTCCTTCTACTTCACCCACAACGTGGTCCAGTCGGCCGGCAGCGAGGGCCGCGGGGCGGACGGCGTCGACACCTACCGGCCCCTGTTCATGGTCGCCCTGGCCGCCGTCTACGCCGTCAACGGGCCGGATAGCTTCTGGTTCCACTTCGCGCTGCTGGCGGCGCATCTCCTGGTCTGCCTGCTGCTGTGGACGCTCGCCATCCGGTGGCTCGACTCGAGACCGGCGGCAACCGTCACGGTGCTCTTCTTCGCCCTCCACCCGGTGACCGCGGAGGCCTATCTGTGGGCCTCCGCCCTCCCCGAACCACTCGCGGCGGCCGGCCTCCTGGCCGCGGTCTTGATCCTCGACTGCGGTTGCAACGAGCAACGAATCGGCGCTCGGACCTGGTCGGCGGCAACCGCGGCGGGTCTGGTCTTCTTTACCGGGTTGTTGGCGAAGGAGGTCGTGTTGATGGCGCTGCCCGCGCTGAGCCTCTTTCTGGTGCTTGTTCGCCGGGTTCGGGTTCGATTCCTGGCGCCGGCGTGGATTGCCGGCGCGGTGTTCCTCCTCCTGCGGTCGTTCGCCCTGAGCGGTCTGCAGGCTACCGGCGCCGATACCGGCCAGCGGCTCGAGGCACTAAAGGTCTATCCCGTGCTGATCCTCGAGGGGCTGCGCGCGATGCTCACGATGACACCGGTCGGCATACGGCACCTTTCGTGGGAGTACGCCTCTCTCGGCTGGGGCGCGAGCCTCGCCGCGGCCGCCGTCTGTGCCGCGCTGCTCGCAGGCGCGGTGGCGCTGCGCCGCATCGCGCCGCTGCCGCTCACCTCGGGTCTCACCACCGGCTTGATGCTGGCGCCGATCGCTCTCGTGGCGACGGTTCCGGGGTGGGGTGGTTTCGGGCGTTATCTCTATGTTCCTCTGGCTTTTACCGCGCTCGCCCTCGCCCAGTCGGCGATTGCGCTCCACCGTTGGTTCAGACGACGCCATCCCGGTCTGCGGTGGGCGATCCCGGTGATGGTTGCGGTGGTGCTGGTCGTAGAAGGCGTCGGGCTGCGTCACGCCCTCCAGGTCTACTCCACCCAGGAGAACCTCGCCCGGGCGGCCATCGAGATCTTCCCCGATGGTCCCGACGGTTGGGAGTGGCTCGGCAATGTCTTTCTCGAGCGTGGCGAGCTCGAGGCGGCGCTCGAGTGCTACAAAGACGCCACCGAGCGCGGCCCGGAGCTCTACCGACCGCGCCACAACTACGCCGCGGCCCTGCTCTACACCGGAAAACCGGCGGCGGCCCTCGAACAGCTCGCGATTCTCGAAGATTTCCATCCCCTTCCAGCCGACGCCACCAACCTGGCGGTGACCGCCCTCATCGACCTCGGCCGCTGGGATGAGGCTGCCGAACGCCTCGTCGAGGGTCTCGATCGTGATCCCGACGACGCTCCGCTCGCAGCGTCGGCGGCACGGTTACTCGCGGAGCACCCGCGGCCCGACGCATTACGGGCATGGCTGTCAGAGGAGTTCGCGCGTTCGGAGCACCGGCCGGCAGCAGCCGTGATCAACCCGCTGCTGCAGCGCTGAGCAACGCCCGCTCCATGCGGTCGACATGCTCATCGACGCTGAAGAGACGTTCTGCTCGCCGGCTACCGGCATCGCCGAGACGGCGGCGCAGCTCTTCATCGCCGGCGAGCTCGAGCATCGCCGCAACCAGACCATCCACATCGCCCGACGGGAGCACCACCCCGGTCTCACCGGCCGCGATCATCTCCGCCACCCCGCCGCCGTCGTAGGCCACGACCGGGAGCCCGGCGGCCATCGCCTCCATCACCACCCGTGGCAGCGGATCGGGCCACCGGGTCGTCAGCGCCACCACATCGACCGCGGCAAGCA
>JAIVTZ010000307.1:0-5245 GCA_049188105.1 Deltaproteobacteria bacterium
CATTTTCGCTTTGGCCAGAGCGCAAGAGCTTGGTGCAGATCGCCGGTGAGAATCGCTCATCTTAGGTTTCCGTGTCCTGAAAGAGCCCGATAACGTACTCCGGGACTTCCACCAGCTTCACCGTCTCTTGCTCGCCGCGATCGAGATCACGCACGATGACGGCGCCATCGGCAAGCTCGGTTTCGCCCACGATCACCGCCGCCCGCGCACCGATCTTCCCCGCCCATTTGAGGCCCGCCTTGAGCGATCGGCCCGTGACTTCAGTCGGGGCCGAAATACCGCGACCGGCCAGGCTTCGAGTCAACTTCAGACCAGTCGCCGCGACCGCTGCACCGAGCGGCAGCACGGCCACTACCGGCCGCTCGAGGACCCGGCGGCGGAAGGACTCGGGCAGCACCTCCACCAGACGGTCCTCGCCGATGGCGAAGCCGGTTCCCGGAACCCGCGCCCCGCCGAGATCGGAGATCAGCCGATCGTAGCGACCACCACCGCAGATCACCGTATCCTCGCCGAGCTTTGGCGAGATGACCTCGAAAACCGTCCGCAGATAGTAATCGAGGCCGCGAACCAGCCGCGGCGCCCTCCGCACCGGAATGTCGAGGGCGGCAAGACCCGCTTCGACCTCCTCGACATGGTTGCGGGCCTCGTCGCTGACGACGTCGGCGACCGGGGTGGTTTCAGCGATCAACCCTCGGCAACGCGCCACCTTGCAATCGAGGATCCGCAGCGGATTGGTATCCCAACGGCGTTGGCAGTCGGTGCAGAGCTCGTCACGGTGGGGCGCGAGCTCGGTCTTGAGCACGTCGATGAACCGCTGCCGGTCCTCGGGGTCGCCCAGATTATTGAGCACGATCACCAGATCGTCGAACCCGAGGGAGGCCAGGAAGCTGTGGAGGGCTGCAATGACCTCGACATCGGCCAGCGGTGTGGCGGCCCCGAGGAGCTCAATGCCGATCTGGGAGAACTGACGGTAGCGGCCGCGCTGCATCTTCTCGTAACGGAACATCGGGCCCAGATAACGGAGACGGACCGGCTGGGGTCGCTGCCCGAGACCGTTCTCGATAAAGGCACGGGCCACTCCGGCGGTCCCCTCGGGCCGCAGAGTGAGCGAGCGGCCTTTGCGATCGGCAAAGGTGTACATCTCCTTGCCGACGATGTCGGTATCCTCACCGACCGAACGTACGAAGAGCTCAGTCGGCTCCAGCAGCGGCAGCCTTATCTCGTCATATCCGAATCCCCCGAAGACACGATGAGCCACCGCCTCGACCTCGACCCACAATCGAGTTTCGGGCGGCAAAATATCGCGTGTTCCCTTGACCTTGCGAATCATCGATCTCCTCTCTCCATCCTCGCCCGGCCGGGCGCGAGTTCCGCGCCGCACCCGGTGGAAAATGAACGCTACCACACGCCCTCTTGGACCAGCAACAAACACCCCCGGTTGGGCAGCCGCAAACGCCCGAAAATCAGAGGGTTGTGGATCCACCACAAAAATGGTCGCGCGGCAACGGACTCAAAATGAACGACATCCAAGGAAGTCCCTGATAAATAACAACTTACAGAATCCGTGCCGAGCACGTCCCGACAACGCGAAGTGTTTGCGTTTACATTGGCTTAACGAGTTTTCCACAGGCTTTTCCACAGGGTTTCCAACACCTCACTACAAGCTGAGAACGCCTCCTGACGAGACGCTCTCAGCACGCCGGATCCGGATCGTCCCAGAGACACGCTCCGAACCGCAAAACTCTCGGGTTTCCCCCGCTCAGATCGACCACGGTGCTTGGCTCGCCTCCAGCCGTAGGACCAGCGTCGAGCACAAGATCGGGGGCCTCGAGAAGGGAGGCAACCGCAGCATCAGGGGTCGTGCACGGCGGTTGGCCGTGGCGGTTGGCCGAGGTCCCGGTCAGCGGACCTGTGTGGTAGAGCAGGGCTCGGAGGGAGGTATGAGCAGGAATCCGTACCGCAAGGGTATCGTCACGGGCTGCGGCGGTCGCGACGATGAGCGGCACGACCACGGTCAGGGGCGCCGGCCACAACCGCGACAGCCTGACCCGAAAACGCTCGGGCATCTGAACCAGCGTCTCCAACTGCTCCCAACTCGCGCACAGTACCGGCAAACCGAGCTCGGGGGCGCGCTCTTTCATGGCGCAGACTCGGGCGACTGGGTCCGCCTGCTGCGGATCGACGCCGAGACCGTAAAAGCTCTCGGTCGGCAAAAGGACGACGCCGCCATGGGCGACGACATCAGCCGCCTTCCTGGTCGCGGTAACGATCTCGTCGGGTCGGATGAACGGCAGCCGTCTCACGAGTCGCCCAACAGCACTCGCGCGTGCGCACGGGCGGAATCCGTGAGCTCGTCGCCGGCCAGCATCCTCGCCACCTCAGCCTCCCGTTCGGCCCCGTTGAGGCTGGCGACCCGGGTGGTCGCGCGGCCGTCGTCGAAGACCTTCTCCACTCGGAAATGACCGTCGGCACGTGCCGCCACTTGCGGCAAATGGGTGACCACGAGCACCTGGTCGTTAGCCGCCAGATCGGCGAGCAGTTCGGCGAGGGCGGCCGCGGCGGCGCCGCCGAGACCGGTGTCAACCTCGTCGAAGAGGAGGGTCAGCCCGCCGGCCGATCGTTTGCCCCGGAGCGCCGTGCGCAGCGCCAGGTGAACGCGTGAAAGCTCTCCGCCGGACGCGATGCGTGCCATCGGACGTAGCTCCTCACCTGGGTTGGCAGCCATGAGAAGCTCGCATTCCTCGACCCCGTGCGCGTCGAACGCCACCGATTGACCATCCCGAACGAGCGGGCTGCCGACATCGACCCGCAACCGCCAGGTGAACTCGAGGCGCGTACCTTCCATGGCCAGACGGACAAGGACATCCTCCACGACAGTCGCGAGCGCCGCACCGGTCTCTCGCCGCGCGCCGTCAAGGGCGACCGCGCTGCGGTCGTACGCGGCCAGCGCCTCCATCGCGGCGGACTCGGCCTCCTCGAGGCGCTCCTCCACCGACTCCAGCTCCTCGCGCTCACGCACCAACTCCTCACGGTGGGCCAGCACATCGTCGAGGGTCGATCCGTACTTGAGCATCAGCTGGTCGAGGGTGTGGAGCCTGGACTCCACCTCCTCGAGCTCGCGGGGATCTCCCCTCGACTCGTCGATCAGCCCCTGGACCTCGCGCACCACCTCCTCGATCTGGACTCTGGCCTCGACCAGCCGTTGGGTACCGCCATCGAGAATCAACCCGCAGTCGGCGATCTCTGAAAGGTCGCGCTCCGCTTTCGCGAGACCATCCACTACCGCCGCTTCGCCGTCGCTGAGACGATCGATGAGAGACGAGGAAAGCTCCGCGAGACGGGCCGCGTGTTGCAGGACGAGACGGCGGCGGCGAAGCTCTTCATCCTCACCGACGCGGGGCTCGACGCTGCCGATTTCCTGCACCTGGAAGGTGATCGTATCCAACCGGTCACGGCGCGAGGTCTGAGCCGCGCGCAAACGTTCGAGCTCGTCGGCCGCCTCTCGCCAGGCAACGAAACGTGCCCGAGTGTCCTCCGAGAGAGCTTCATGGCAGCCGTACTCGTCAACCAACCGGCGCTGCGTTCCGCCGTCAGCGAGACCGTGCTGCTCGTGTTGACCGTGGATGGCCAGCAGATGCGGCGCCGCTCGCTGCAACGTGCTCGCGGTCACCGACACGTCGTTGATCCAACACCTGCTCCTCCCCGACGCCGTCACCTCACGGCGAAGGACAACCACATCCCGATCGCCTGCGCCAAGCTCGTCGAGAAGATCCACGAGAGCGGAGCTCGGCACCTGGGTGAACACGCCCTCGACCCGCAGACGGTCATCTCCGGTCCGGACCATGTCCGACTGTGCACGCTGACCGCCGAGGAGCTTGAGAGACTCGACCAGAAGGGACTTGCCGGCCCCGGTTTCCCCGGTGAGAGCGGCAAAGCCTGCGGCGAGCTCGAGCTCCACGGTATCGATGATTGCGAGACCACGAACAGAGAGTCGCTCGAGCATTGCCGGTCATCGTAGCAGGTCAATATCGGGTACAATCGCAACCACGGAACAACTCCAGGGAGGCAGGAGATGAGCCATACCCCCGTCGCCGTCGTGCGCAACCAGGACGCCGTCGAAGCGATCGCCGTCCCGCGATGCCGGGGCACCACGATGAAGGTGCTCCTGGGACCGGAGAGCGGCGTCCCGAACTTCATCACCCGCCAGTTCAGCGTCGAGCCCGGAGGACGGATTCCGTGCCACCGCCACGACAGCATCGAGCACGAGCAGGTAGTGCTCGAGGGTTCGATGGTCATCGGTCTCGATGGGCGCGAAGCCGAGGTCCGGTCGGGAGATGCCGTCTTCATTCCCGCCGGCGTCGACCATTGGTACGAAAACCGGGGCGCCGACACGGTACGGTTCGTGTGCGTGGTGCCGCGCACCGACGACTACCAGACCGAATGGCTCGAAGAAGCCGCAGTCTGAATTTCGGATTTCGGATTTCGGATTTCGGATTTGCCGTCAGTCGGCTTTGGAGGCCATCACAGACGATGGTCCGCGGTGGACGAGGCACAGTAGCGCTGGATTTGTGAATACGCGCGATTGACCTCATCCTCGAGATCTTCCAGGGTTCCACGATTATCCACCACGACGTCAGCAAGCTGTCGCTTCCGGTCGAGAGGGGTTTGCGCCGCGAGCAATTGACGGGCTCGATCCCGCGGAACCCCGCGCGCGAGCGCGCGCTCGAATTGCTGCTCGGGCTCGCACCACACGACCACAAGCACGTCGTAGTCCCGATAGGATCCGGTCTCCACGAGGAGTGCGGCTTCGACCACGGCGATGGGCTCGCTGCCCAAGGAACTCAGCCAGGCCGCCACCTGGCGGCGAACCATGGGATGGATGGTGGTCTCAAGCCGGGATCGTGCCTCGGGGTCAGACAGAACACGCTCCGCCAGTTCACGCCGATCGACGCCACCTTCCGCGTCAAGTACCGCAGGTCCAAATAACTCTGTTACGGCCAGCGCGCCTTCACGTCCCGGGCGGTACAGCTCATGAACCGCCACATCGGCGTCGAAGACCGGTATCCCTCGAGCATCCAGAATTCCCGCCACAGTCGACTTGCCCGAAGCCAGACCGCCGGTAAGCGCCACGGAGCACGGTATTGGCCGGCCTTTCATCATGGTGCTTTCGCCCATGAGGCGCGCCCGGGGACCGAGCGAAAATCCGAAATCCGAAATCCGAAATCCGAAATCACTCGATCCCTCT
>JAIVTZ010000308.1:0-5221 GCA_049188105.1 Deltaproteobacteria bacterium
CCGAGGTTGCGGAGGAGGCGCATGCCTCCCTTCTGACGCACCTCCTCCATCGCCTCCGGAAGGCCTTCAGCCGCCGGAAGGATCACCCACCGGGCGCCGAGGACATCGAGCCACCAGCGGCGCGACGGCCCCTCGTCGGCGATCGCGAGATGGGCGGCGAGGCGGCCGTTCGCCACCGGAGCGTCAGTCCGCGTCACCGTGAGACCCTCCTCGAGGTTGAGGTAACCCACCGGCCACAGCCGCCTCGGACCGAGACCTGTCGCGAGCCACCGCATCACGTCCGCGGCCGGCGCAGGTGTGTAGACCCGCGCGCCGTCGGTCGCCTCCGGCCAGGTCGGGGCCGTCACCCAAAGGTCGCGAGCCGGCTGCAGGTCGATCAAGGGCAGTCCCCCTGCGATCATCCCGGCGACACCGGCGGCCAAAACCGCACGCCGCAGGATTCGTTTTGAAGGTGTGAACACGGCCACCAGCATCAACGCCGCAGGCATACCGGCAATCCACCATCGCCACGGGTGGGCGCCCACCGCGCAAGCAACGATGGTGAGACTCGACACCACCGCCGCCAGCCACCGCCCCCGTCCCTCGAGCCAGTCGTCCGCTCCCTTCCCGACGAACGGAAGAAGTGCAACGAGACCGATCAAGGCGAAACGCGAGGGGTAGCGAACAAGACCGCCGGTTATTGCGAGAAAGAGGCCGCCGCCGCCGATCTCGGGTAGGGTGGCGAGAATCCCGAGGACCACCACGACGGCAAGCACCCACTTCCGGCGCCACCCGCCCAGGAGGGCGCAGACCAGCACCGGCGCACCGAAGAACAGACTCTCCGCATACACCATGCGTCCGCCGGCCGACCCCGCGTGCGGGGCCAACACTCCGCCCCAGTCAGCGGGCGCCAGCGCACCGCGGAGGGCCCACGCCGCCGCCGAAGGCCCACGATCCCCTTCGGCCACCCACACCAGAAATGGGATCAGCTGCACCGCAACGATCGCGACGCCGAGGGCGAGGCCGACCATCGCCGCGCCGCGAGCCCGCGCCACGCCGATCACCAGGGCGACGCCAACCGCCCACACCTGCGGTTCACCGCCGAGCCAGGCCATCGCGGTGGCCGCGGCGAGCAACGGCACCGACCTTCTATCAGAGAGCCGCGCGGCCAATACCATCCACGGCAACCATGTCAGGGTCTCGAGGTTGTTGAGCACCCCCACGGTGACCAGCACCGGCCCCGCCGACCACGCCGCCACCTCGGTCAGGAGACGCCCGACGCTACTCGCCCCGAGGTCGCGCGCCAGCAGCCCCACGCCCAGCGACAGCAGTGCGAGATGCAGACCGATCTCGAGGGTCATCGCCCACGGACCCGGAAGCACCAGGTGCATCCAGGCCGGTGGATACAGCACCGCGGTCTCGGGGTTTGCGAACCACGCCTCACCACAGCCGTTGCCGAGGTTGAGCCAGGGCGCCGTGCCGACGCCAATCATCTCCGCCGTTGCTCGACGCATCGGGGCAAAGAAATCGACCAGATCGCGGTGGGCCGGCACGTACCCCATCGCCGGCGCCAGCACCAGGAGCAGCGGCGCCCACCACAGACCGAGACGCTGGGGTCTCCTCATCGCAGGGCTTCCTCGATCTCGTGGAACTGCCATTCGGGTGCGGTCACCAGCTCTCGCTCGTAGGAGTTGAGTGCCAGCCGGCTCTTCAATGCCGCCGAATCACGAGCCTCCTTGAAAGCCAGACGGGCCGCCTCCACCTGCCCGCGATCAAGCTCGAGCCGGGCGATGAAGAGCCATACCCGCACCGCACGCGGCTCTGCCTCGATCGCTCGTCGAGCCAGTGACGCCGCGGCATCGAGGTCGCCCAAAGATCGTTCGAGCCTGGCCCACTCCAACCAGTGCCAGGGCTGGTGCGGTTCGAGCTCGGTGGCCCGCGCGAAAGACTCGCGCGCACTCTCGACGCTGTCCGGCCAGGGTCCGAAATCCGTCACCACCCGGGTCTGGACGACTCCCAGCTCGCCCCACAGGGCGGCGGAGGACGGCCGGACACGGACCGCGCGCCGGCTCCGCGCGATCGCCTCGCCGGCAGTTTCCCAGGTCCAGCTCTCCTGCCGGACGAGATCGCGGGTTCTCCATTGCAGCGGCGCCGCGTACCAGGGCTCGGCGCGGAGAGACCTCTCCACCAGGGCGGCATCCGGCGGCCCCGCACGCCACAACCAGCGCGCCCACGAGGGCTCGACAATGCCCCATAACATGATGTACGCGACAACAAGAGCCTTGGCTGCCAACGCACCCCGGCGCTCCGGTCGAGAATCCTCAACCGGGGTGACTCGGATCGACGGCGCTTCCATCAAACCAATCACGGCCGCCCACCACCAGAGGACGATGTCAGCAGTGATCAGATCGTGGAAGAGGGCCATGGTCGACATCACCACCAGCGCCGCACGAAGAGGAATCGACTCGAACGCGCTGCGAGCGCGCGCCGCCCTCACCCACGCCAGCACGGCCGCCAGCGCCGCGGCCAACCCCACCACCCCCGTCTGTACCAGCACCGCGAGCGGGCTCGATTCTGCGTAGGCGATAAGGAACTGGTGCTGGCCCACGTGGTCGGCGTGGAGCAGACGCGCCGCTCCCGCCGCGTCCACCAGACCGCCGGGCCCGACTCCCGCAACCGGGTGCTCGGCCCACAGTCGAAGCACCGCCCCCCATATCGCCGGCCGGAACCACGCGAGGATGTCGGGCTGGCTGAGGAACCGCCAGGCCACGACCGCCGCCACGACGACCGCGCTGACCGCCAGCCCGACGGATCTCGCACGTCCACGCGGAAGGACGACCGCACCGGCGGCAAGCAGGGCCAGCAGCCCGGCGCGCGAACCGGTGAGGACGACCCCCACCACCAGCACCGCCGTCACGGCTATCGCCCATCGACGATGCCGAGCTTGGTGAAAAGGCAGGAGACACAGGCTGGCCACGAGCAGGCAGGCGGTCAGGTTTGGGTTTTCCAGCAGTCCACCCACCCGCATACGCCCGAGTCCGGCAGCCTCCAGGGCAACGCCGATCACGAGGATCATGGCCGCTCCGACCAGTATCCGTGAGGCCGTGCAGGCGCTTCGCGCGTTGGCTCTTCGGGTCGTCATCCACAACAGGAAAGCCACTAACCAGACCGTCAGGACCTCCCTGGCGGCCAGCGGCGCCGTCCGCCCCACAACTCCCGCCACGACGCTCCAACCCAGGAATACGATCAGCGCCCACTCCTCGGTTCGGAGACGATCCCGCTGCCGATAGACCACCGCCGCCAGTGTGAGGGCGAACGACAACCCCACCACCATCCGCGGACCGGGGTAGAAAGCACCACCGAGGACGGCCGCCACGGCGACCACGGCGACCGAAAGGACACCTGCGGCGTCAATCCTGCGCACGGTCGGTCCCGCGGTCGAGTCGGTCGAAGAGGTCGTCAGCGAACTGAGATGCACCGACACTCGACGGGTTGTGGTGTCGCGAGCTCCACGCCTCGGAAACGCCGGTCGGAATCTCTCCCAGCGCCAACGCGGTTCGCGAACGTATCAAGGCCAGGGCCGAGGACCGAGGCCGCAACCATCGAGAGCTCTCCATCCTCTCGGCCGCCTCTGCGATCCGCAGCCGGTCTCCGGACTCGACCGCCGATCGTGCCACCAACCCGACCGGCGCCACCCGCCACGGCGCCAGCCGGCACGCTTCGAGCCCCGCCGCCATCCGTTCCTCGGCGGTGGGCCGCGTCGCCGCCGATTCCTCCACTATTCGCGACGTCACGTGGAGGACGGTCAGCGCCAGCGCCAGCGTCGCCGACAGCACGAGGAACACCCTCCCGCGGCCCCCCGCCCTGGACTGCGCGTCGCCCCGAATTCTGGAGGCGGCCGCCCACCCCACGAGCACGGCCCACGGCAGCGCAACCGCGGAATCGAAAAAGGAAAAATCGACCAGGTTGTGGAGTGGGATCACCATCACCGCAACCGCAAGATCGGGTCGCCTCGGCCACAGATGGCGGACCAGCCGCCACATAGCGATGGCGGCAACGAAAAACATCAGGAAACCGGCAGGACCGAGCTCGGCCAGGAGTTCGAGCGGCAGCGAGTGCGCATGGAGCGGTCGGTTTCCGACCCCGAACGGGACGGATTGGGCGGCCTGCGCGAACCCCCCGATCCCGACCCCGGCCGCCGGCGCCGTCGACCACACCCACAGCGCCGTTCGCCAGTTGTCGAGGCGCAACCGCACCGGCTCCAGCTCCATCACGTCGCCCCGGCCAACGACAACGATCGCGAGCACGATCGCGAGCACCAACGCCACCCATACCAACCGGCCCCTCCCCCGCGCCGCTGCCAACGCGATGCACGCCGAAAGACCGAGGGCCGCGCCGATCGGCGATCGGGTCAGCACGAGACCGATCACGCACAGAATCGATCCCACCGCCCACGGCGCCGTATTCCAACGCGTTCGAATCCTTACGAGGAGCAGAGGCAGTGCCGTCGCGAGGAGCACGGCGAGGTGGGAAGGCAGGATCAGGGAGGCGAAGGCGCGTCCGCTCGCCAAACGGTCCGCCGCCGCCTCTCTCATTGATCCCGGCAATTGGCCGAGGGCGGCGGCGGCATGATCCAATCCGCTACCCACCTGCCACATACCCCACAGCGCGAGACCGGAGATGATGAGTGCCAACAACGCCGGCCACCTTTCCGGTGGGGCTTCCCGTGATGCCAGCCAGATGAGGCCGGCGACCGCTGTCGCCAGCGCCAGCTCGGTGACCGAGGCCGCCGGGTCCCAGCCCGTCAGACCCGAAGCGAGAAGAACGCAGAAGGCCCCGGCCGCGGTCAACCATGCGCCCGCCGCAGCCGCCGGCGTGCGCCGCCAGCCCCACACGGTGAGCGCCAGCACCACCGCCGCGGCGAGTACGGCTGTCGCAGGAAAGGTCTCGACCGGCCGCCAGACAACCCATCCGGCAAGCATGAGCAGCGCGACGCCGGCAGCTCTGGGCCGCCCCGCCGTCAACCGGTCACTCGACAGGGCCACGGCCTCCGGCTCGAGGTCGGCCGTCACTGCGGTCCGCCGCGGGGGGCAATCGGCGCCAGCCTGCATATTTCACCAGGTTGCGGTGGATCGCCGGCCGCAGAAGCATTCTGGTGAGATATGCGCTTTTGCGTTTTCACCAGATCATTTTAGCGAAAAAAGAACGGGGGCACCGGAGTGCCCCCAATCCGAGTTCCATG
>JAIVTZ010000309.1:0-5215 GCA_049188105.1 Deltaproteobacteria bacterium
GCGGATGGAGGGCGCCTCCCCTTCCAAAAAGAAGAGGGGCGAGGCGGAACCGACGCGCCCCGGGCGCGTCGTCCGGTGGGCAGCACGGCTGCGACGAACGCTCGCGTTCGGATCAGTCGGGCTTCCCACCGGGGGCGGCGATCGTCAGATCGCCGACTGTTCCGCCGTCAATCTGAGGTACTGCCGCATCACATCAGCGACAACCTCTTCGTGTCTTCGTGTCTTCGTGTTTGCGATGTCTTGCTCTGTGTTCCTTCTCTGTGCCCTCCGTGTCTCTGTGGTTGCTTGGCGAGGATTTGTCTGGGAGAGCGGACGCGGACCCGCGCGGAAGCGGGAAATTCCGAATTCCGAATTCCGAATTCCTACTTCGCTCTCGGACGCGCGGTCAGAGGCAGAGGTGCTCTGAAATCCTTGCGCCAGAACGCGCTATGTGCTATAAAACCTGCTGCTGCTTTCGATTGGAAAGTGGGCCTGGGGCCCACTTTTTTTTCGGCAGCGAGGAGTGATATGAAGCTGGATCAGACAGTGCAGGAACAGCTCGCCGCCTTGGTGGCGGACGAAGGGCTCGAGCTGCTCGCGACCGAGGTCGTGGGTTCGGGCCCAAAGGCTATTCTGCGCCTGACCGTCGACGGTCCTGACGGTGTCAAACTCGACCAGTGCGCGTCTGTATCGCGGCAGGCATCGGCATTGCTCGACGTCACGGACCCGATCCATCATCGCTATACGCTCGAGGTCTCCTCCCCCGGGCTCGACCGGAAGCTCTACCGGAACGAGGACTACCAACGGTATGTCGGCCACCGCATCAACATCCGCATGGCGCCGACCTACCGCGAGCACCGCACGGTCACCGGCGAGCTGCTCGGCAGCCGTAACGACATGGTGCGAGTCTTCGACGACTCCGGCAATGAAATCGAACTCCCCCGCGATGAGATCTTCGAGGCACGCCTCGAGATCGATTGGAGCTCGATCATGAAGGAAGGGAAATCCCGTCCATGAAGCTCGACATCAACTTGCTCGTTCAACAGATGGCAGCCGAGCGCGACATCGAGGCCGACATCCTGGTCAGCGCGGTCGCCGAGGCGATCTCGTCGGCTGCACGCAAACATTATAAGGAACGCAACATCCACACCGAGATCGACGTCGAGTCCGGCGAGGTCGAGTCATGGACTGCACGGGACGTTGTCGATGAGGTGGAGGATCCCGAGATCGAGGTGACGCTGGAGGAGGCGCTGGCCATCGACCCCGCAGCCGAGATCGGCGGTATCGTCAAGCTCGACGCCGTCGACACCTCGGAGCTGGGACGAATCGCGGCCCAGTCGGCCCGCCAGGTCCTGTTCCAGAGGGTGCGCGAGGCCGAACGCGCGGTGGTCTACAAGAACTACTCGGACCGCGTCGGCGACATGATTAACGGGATCGTCAAACGTATGGACCGCGGCGCCCTGATCGTCGAACTCGGAGACACCGAAGGCGTCATTCCGCGCAGCCACCAGGTGCGCCACGAGCGCTACAGCCAGGGCGACCGGGTACGGGCGGTCGTCGTCGACATCACGATGGACGCCAACCGCCCGCAGGTCGTGCTTTCGCGAACTTCACCCATGCTCCTGGAAAAGCTTCTGGAGATGGAGGTCCCCGAGATCTACGACGGCACCGTGATCATCAGGATGTGCATGCGGGAGCCTGGCGAACGCGCCAAGGTCGCCGTGTTTTCGAAGGACAGCGACGTCGACCCGGTCGGCGCCTGCGTCGGCCTCAAAGGTTCCAGGGTTCAGGCGATTACTCGCGAGTTGAAAGGCGAGAAGATCGACATCATCCCGTTCTCGAGCGATCTCGTGACCTTTGCCCAGAATGCCCTCTCACCGGCCAAGATCAACCGCGTGGCGGTTCGCGAGGTACCGATCACCGTCATAGTGCGCGATGAGGAGGGGCAGCCGGTCCTCGACGAGGAGGGCAACGCGGTCACCGAGGAGGGCAAGGAGGTGGTGCTCGATGTCATCGTCGGCACCGAACAGCTGTCGCTCGCGATCGGCAAGCGCGGTCAGAATGTTCGCCTCGCTTCAAGGCTTCTCGACTGCCGGATCGAGATCAAGAGCCAGGAGGCGGTGAAGGACGAGTTGGCGTCGGCCCTCGCGACAATGCTGCGCGAAATGGAGGGAGTCTCCGTCGATGAGGAGATTCCGGAGCTCGAGGCTGCCGCCGAAAGCGTCTCGTACGACGAGTTGGTGCCGCTCGAGGAAATGGCGATGCTCACCGAGCGCCTGCGCGAAAGGCTCGAGGGGCACAGCATCCACACGGTTCAGGACCTTCTCGCCAAGGATGCGGACGAACTTTCCACGATTCCCGGGATCGGGCCGGTGACGGCACAAAAGCTCCTCGATATGGCCGGCCAGACTCTCGAGGAGAGCCTTGCGGAAGATGCCGAAGAGTCCGTGGTCGGGGAGGAGTGAGGGAGCATGGAGCAGCTTCGAGTCGTCGACCTCGCCCACACGATGGGCATCACGCCGCGCGAGCTGATCTTCAAGCTGCGCTCGATCGGGGTCACAGTCACCTCCGATGAGGACACCCTCGACCTGTCGACGGTGCGCTCCATCATCACGGGCGAGACCCTGCAGCGCCGTCCTCGCGAAGTGATCGTCCGTCGAGAAAAACCTGAAGAAGAGACCACGACCATCTCCGCCAAGGACCGGCTCGCTCGTCGGCGCCGGCGCCAGGTGGTGGACACCGAGAAGGAAATCCACGAGGTCGTCGGCGAGAAAAAACCGGCAAAAACGGAGGCGGTTGAAGAGCCCGCGTCGGCCGAGGAATCGCCAGTGCTCACCGAGGAAGTGATCGAGGTCGAGACCGCCGATGCCGAGCTTACGGCAGCCGATGCCGAGCTTGCGGCAGCCGATGCCGAGGACGACCTCGAGGTCGGCCCGGAGGTGGAGATCACCGAGGAGGAGATCACCGCCGAACGTGGGGAGGGCGAGGACGAGGAGGCACAGAGGGTGCGCCCGACCCGCGCCAAGACCCCGCTCGAACAGAGCCTGCGCGAGCTCACCCCGGATGAGATTCGGCAACGGCTTGCCGACCAACGCGAGATCGAGAAAAAGCGCAGGGCCGAGAAGGTATCCGGCCGGGTCCCCGGCCGTAAGGCGAAGGCGGCGGCGGATGCCCAGGAGATTCGCGACCTGCTCAACAAGTTCGAGGAGCAAAAGCTCAAGGGACAGCAAGAACCCTCAGGCACCACACGTCCCGCGCCGCGCCCCAAAGGTGGACGCCCGACCAAAAAGGCCCGCCGCCGCCGGCAGGACGCCGAGCGCCGCACCGCGCCGCCCCGTCCGACGCGCACCGTCCAGTTCAAGGACGGTGAAAAGCCCGAAGGGCCGATCATCCTCTCGGAAATGGTTACGGCCCGAGAGTTGGCGGAAAAGCTCAACCTCACCGCCAAGGATCTCCTCGGTCTGCTGATCCAAAAGGGACTGATGGTCACCACCAACCAGAGCCTGCCGCACGAGCTGGCGGAGGAAATCTGCGCCGACCTCGAGATCGAGGCGATGGTGGCCACGGCCGAGGAGCTGATCGAGTATGAGCGCGAGGAGAGCGAGGAGATGGTCGGACCGCAGGAGGCACGTCCGCCGGTGGTCACCGTCATGGGGCACGTCGATCACGGCAAAACTTCGCTCCTCGACACGATTCGCTCGAGTCGCGTCGCCGAGCAGGAGGCGGGCGGCATCACCCAGCACATCGGCGCCTCGCGCATCGAGACGTCCGACGGCCGGACGGTGGTCTTCATCGACACCCCGGGCCACGAGGCCTTCACCCAGATGCGCGCCCGCGGCGCGCAGGTGACGGACATCGTCGTCCTGGTGGTGGCAGCCGATGACGGCGTCATGCCGCAGACCAAGGAGGCCATCAACCACGCCCGTGCGGCCAACGTGCCGCTGATCGTGGCCGTCAACAAGATTGACAAGTCGAACGCGAATCCCGACCGGGTCAAGCAGCAGCTCGCCGAGAACGACGTGCTGGTCGAGTCCTGGGGCGGTGAGATCCCATCGGTGGATGTCTCCGCGAAGAAGAATCAGGGCCTCGACGACCTCCTCGACATCATCCTTCTGGTAGCCGAAATGAAGGAGCTGAAGGCTGTCGCCGAGGGCCCGGCCCGTGGCGTGGTCCTCGAGGCACGCAAGGAAAAGGGCCGGGGCATCGTCTCTACGGTGCTGATTCAGCAGGGCCGATTGGCGGTCGGCGACTACTTCTTCTGCGGCTCCACTTGGGGACGCGTGCGGGCCATCGCCGACGACAGCGGTGAGCGGATCGAGGCTGCCGGACCGTCCGATCCGGTGGAGCTGACCGGCTTCGATGCCGTCCCTGCGGCCGGTAACGTTCTGCAGGCAACCGAGAACGAGGCCAAGGCCATCGAGGTCGCCAGCTATCGCAGCCTGCGCGATCGTGAGGAGGGGCTCCAGGCCACCCGCAAGATCTCACTTGAAAATCTCTTCGACGAAATCGCCGAGAGCGAGGTCGCGGAGTTGCAGGTCGTGATCAAGGCGGACGTCCAGGGTTCGGTCGAGGTGCTCCGCGAGACCCTCACCAGCCTCAGCACCGAAAAGGTCAAGATCAACGTGCTGCACGGATCGGTGGGTGCGATCACGACCAACGACGTCATGCTCGCCTCGGCCTCCAACGCTATCATCGTCGGCTTCGCGGTGCGACCTGAGCGTACCGCTCGCGAGCTCTCCGAGAGCGAGCAGGTCGACACCAGGCTGTACACCGTGATTTACGACCTGGTCGACGACGTCAGAAAGGCCATGGTCGGCCTTCTCGAACCCGAATATGAGGAGGAGGGGCTCGGACGCGCGGAGGTGCGTGAGGTCTTCAAGGTGCCGAAGATCGGCGCCATCGCAGGAAGCCACGTCATCGAAGGTGCCATCACACGATCCGCCAAGGTCCGGCTCTTGCGCGACAACGTGGTCATCTACGAGGGCGAGCTGGCCTCCCTGAGGAGGTTCAAGGACGATGCTTCGGAGGTTCGACAGGGTTTTGACTGCGGCATCGGCCTCGACCGCTATCAGGACATCAAGGAAGGTGACATCATCGAGGCCTTCAAGATGGTGGAGATCGCACCCGAGCTCTGATCTAAACTGGGCTAAGATCATGTCCAAAAAACAGAGGCTGAGCGGAGAAACCTACGTCGGCGTTGCCCACCTGGAGCTCCACGTTCCAGAGGCTCGCAGCT
>JAIVTZ010000310.1:0-5201 GCA_049188105.1 Deltaproteobacteria bacterium
CACCATGGCCACCGTCCACGCGGTACGCGCCCGCCGGATGATGAAACAGACGGCAGCCCCCAGCAGCGGCGCCACGATCTGCAGGGCGGGCAGATCGTCGCTCACACGGGCGAGAAGCTCGAGGATCACTCCTCCTCCTCCCGCTCGAGCTCCCGGATTTCGTCCTCCTCGATGGTTCCGTACGCCTCGTTGATGCGGACGACCAACGCCAGGGCCAGAGCGGTGGTCGCGACCCCGACGACGATGGCGGTGAGCATGAGGACGTGGGGCAGCGGGTTCGAGTAGACCGTGAAACCCTCGGCCTCGATAGGCGCCGTCCCACCCCGCACCTTGCCCATGGCGACGTAGAACATGATCACCGAGACCTGAAAAATGCTGAGGCCGATGATTTTCTTGACCAGATTGTCGCGGGAGATCACCACATACAACCCGGTCATCATGAGGAAGATGACGATCCAGTACGGGTAGAGGCCGCCCTCAAACATCGGCTCGCCCGCGCCCGGCGAAGAGAAAGAAGAGGGTGGCCATCACCGACGCCACCGTGATGCCGACTCCGAGCTCAACCAGCAGGATGCCCAGGTGCTGGCCGTGAACCGGATCGTGCGACAGGACGCTGTAATCGAGGAAGTTGCCACCTTCGAAGATCGCGACAACCCCCACCCCGCCGTACAGCAGGATCCCGAATGCCATCAGGAACTCGAGCACGGGTGGTGGGAAAACCCTTTTTGCAACCTCGAGCCCGAACATCAGGGCGTAGAGGATGATCGCAGCGCCAAAGATGACCCCGGCCTGGAAACCGCCTCCCGGTCCGTAGTCGCCATGGAACTGGACGTAGAGCGCGAAGAGCATGATCAGCGGGATCAGCAGCTTCGACAGCACACGCAGGATGACGTGCCGGATCACGAGGCCGATCCTCTATCTTCGGGCCTGCCGTCTTTCCTGCGACGGATTCGATACACCGTCCTGCCGCCGCCCAGCAGCAGCATCACGCCGACGCCGGCGGTGAAGATCACAGTCGCCTCACCCCAGGTGTCGTAACCCCGGAAGGACGCGAGGATCGCCGTCACCATGTTCGGAACACCGATCTCGTCATCGATGCGTTCGATGTAGTCATCCGCCACGTGGTGGTGGATCGGCGCCGCCGGATCGCCGTAGCGCGGCATGTCGAAGGTGGCGTAGACGAGGGCGGCGCCGGTCAGCAGCACCACTATCAGGGCCAGCGGCTGCCGGCGTTCGAACAGGCGGCTCTCCCTGCTGGTCGTCAGCGACAGGGTGGCGAGCATGAGAACGGTTGAGATTCCCGCCCCGACCGCCGCCTCGGTGAAGGCCACGTCGACCGCGTCCATGACCGTGAAGAGCGACGCCGACAGGAGGCTGAAGATCCCCATCAGCATGACCGCGGCGAAAAGATCCCGGAGGCGGATGATAGCTATGGCGATGACCGCGAGAAAGGTGAAGAGAACGATGTGAACGACGTCAATCATCGTCGTCCTCCTGAATCAGCTCACGCCCGGTCATTGGTTTCAGACCGCGCACGTACGCCGCCTTGGCCAGAGCATGGCTTGCCAGCGGGCTCGTAATCACGAGGAAGAGGAGCAACATCAGAAGCTTGGCGGTCACCAGCGTCCATCCTGCAGAGAACATCAGCCCAACCACGATCAACCACGCCCCCATGGTGTCGGTGATGCCGGCGGCGTGGATGCGGCTGTAGAAATCGGGGAAACGGAGGAGTCCGACCCCGCCGGCAAGGACGAAGGCGGAGCCTGCGGCGAGAAACAGCCAGCCGAGAACGGTGGTGACCTGGAAATCCATCACAAGGTCTCCTCCGACTCGTCCTCCATGCCGGCGAGGTCGCCGAAGCGGGCGAACTTCATCACCGCGATGGTGCCGATGAAGTTCATCAGGGCATAGACGAGCGCGAGGTCGAGGAAGTCGGGGCGGCCGGAAAGAAAGCCGTAAACCGCGATCAGGAGAACGGTCTTGGTTCCGAAACTGTTGACCGCGAGGACCCGATCAAAGACCGTGGGGCCGAGAATCGACCGGATGAGGGTCATGGCCATGCACACCAGGAGGGCCGCTGTCGCGGCGCCGAACATGCTCATGATTCCTTCGAACCTTCAAATCTCGTGACGCGCCGGTCCATCTCCCCTTCCATCAGATCCTCGGCCACCTCCTCGGCGATCGCGTGCACCCAGATCGAACGGCCGTGCACCAGGACCGACACCGTTCCGGGAGTGAGGGTGATCGAGTTCGCGTAGATGACCCGTCCGAGATCGCTTGCCTGGCTGGTTTTCGCGTGGAACAGCGCGGGGCTGATGTCGAGCTTCCCAGGCGCCAGAGCCCGGCGCGCCACATCCAGGTTCGCGGTGAACACCTCCTTCGCCAGCCACGGCACATAGAGGAAGGCGCGCGGGATCAGGTGAACCGGAACCGCCTCATCATCGACGATGCCCATCCGCCGACTCAACCACACCACGAATAGCGAGGACCCGACGCCGAAGGAGATCATCATCGGCGTGTAATGGCCGGAGTTGAGGAGCCACACCGCCATTAGAATGGCGAAGAGCGCTACTGCTGACTTCACCTGTCCCCTCCGTAATCCGTGAATTTGAAATCCGAGATTTCCGGGGCCCGGGTCCTTCGCCGTGTCGGGCGATTCAAGCGGCGATCGTGTTTTTCGCGATGTTCTGTCACCGCGCGATAGAATAACCGATCCCCACCGTTTTTCATGAATATACTCGGAGCCATGAGGAGTTTCTGGCCGAGTACGGTGCGCTGCTCCGCGAGGCCTATCCGTCGCTGGACGGGAGGACGGTGTTTCCGTTCAAGAGGACCTTCGTGGTGGCAACGAACACATAGAACGCTCGATCGTGGAATCCAGATTGCTATCGATGGGAATCACAAATTACTTTGGATGTATTGCAAATTTTGCAATACAATTTTACAATACAATGAGGAGGTAACACCCAATGTCCACACCGCCGAGACGAAAAGTCACCTACTCGCTGCCCGGAGATTTGGTGGATTCCATCGCCGACGTGGTACGTGAGGGCGCGGCCCCGTCGTACAGCGCGTTCGTGGAGGAGGCGTTGAACGAGGCCGTTCGCGATGCCCGGGAGCGGGCCCTCGCCCGTGCCTTCAGCGAGGCCGCCGACGACCCGGACTTCCTCACCGACGTCGAAGACACGATGCGGGCCTTTCGACACCTGGACCGCGAATCCGACGGGCCAAACGAGTGAGCAAGTCCCCGTTTCAATGGTCGGTCTTCGGAGTCGACCTCGACCCGGTGTTGGGCTCCGAGCAGGCCGGTCGACGCCCGGTCCTCGTCGTTTCGCGCGAGACCGCCAACGCCTCCCTGCCCGTTGTCACCGTCCTCCCCATAACTCGCCGAAAACGGGGCCGGCGCATCTATCCCAATGAAACACTTCTGCCCAAGGGCACCGCGGGTCTCGTCCACGACTCCATCGCCATGGCCCACCAACTGAGGACTCTCTCCAAGGAGCGTCTCGGCAAACACTTCGGACACGTGGATGACCCGGAAATCCGTGCGTCGGTTCGAACCGCGATTCGCACTCACCTCGATCTCGACTGACCCGCATTTCTCACCAGATTTCGTCGCGGAAAAATTAAAAGGACCAGACACGCCATTCCACCTCACCGAATGCGCGGGTCCGCGTGGAATTACCACGGGAGGTGGTCAAGGTCGACGTTGCCGCCGGAGAGGATGAGGCCGACGCGGCGGCCGGCAAAGCGGTCGGGGTTTTCGAGGACCGCCGCCAAAGGGACCGCCCCCGACGGCTCGACGACCAGCTTCATGCGCTCCCAGAGGAGACGCATGGCGCGGATGATGGTCTCCTCGCTGACGGTGAGGATGCCCTCGAGCCGTTCGCTCAGGATGCGAAACGTTCGGTCGCTCAGCGACGTCAGCAGACCGTCGGCGATGGTTTTTGGCTTCACCGACGGATAGAGCTTGCCGTCACGTAGCGAACGAAAAGCGTCGTCTGCCGCCGCCGGTTCGGAGCCCCAGATGACGATATCCGGCCGCGACGCCGACACCGCGATCGCGGTCCCCGACATCAGACCGCCGCCACCCACCGGCGCCATGACGACTTCGATATCGGGCACATCCGCGATCAGCTCGAGCGCGGCAGTGCCCTGGCCGGCGATCACCACGGGGTTGTCATAGGCGTGGATAAAGGTCGCCCCGGTGCGCTCGACGACTGCCTCGAGGGTCGTCTCGCGCGCTGCCAGCGTCGGCTCGCACTCGGTGATCTCGGCGCCGTAGCCCTCGACCGCGGCGCGCTTGACCGGCGGCGCCGACGACGGCATCACGACATGGGCTGTGATGCCGCGAATCGAGGCCGCATAGGCAAGCGCCGCCGCGTGGTTGCCGGACGAGTGGGTGGCGACGCCGCGCCCGGCCGACTCCCCGTCCAGCGAAAGCACCGCGTTGGTGGCGCCCCGCGCCTTGAAGGCCCCCACCTTCTGCAGATTCTCGCACTTGAAATGGAGGCCGGCGCCGGCGATGCGATCGATCGCTGCGGAGGTCATCACCGGCGTGCGGTGAACATGGCCGCGGATCCGCTCCGCCGCGGCGAGCACGTCTTCGAAGGATGGATCTTCAATCACGGTGGACATGTTAGCCGAGCGTGTGGGGCAGTCCGCCCATTCGACCACATCAGTTTTGAGTTCTTAGTTTTGAGTTTTGAGTTACTGACGCCCTCGCCCGATTCAGTGAGGGTCGGCGGGGATGCAACTCAAAACTCATAACTCAACACTTGCGCCGTGAATCAGCCGTCGCGGTGGAGGGTGAGGATGACCTGGTCGCGGTACGCGCCCCGCTTCCAGTAGCGCTCTGGGACCCTCCCAACTTCGGTGTAACCCGCCTTGGCCAGCATCGCGAGGGAGGCGCCGTTGTCGGCGATCACTGTCGCAATGAGAAGGCGCAGACCGAGGACCTCGAAGGCGTAGTGATTGCGAACCCGCATCGCGTCGCCGCCGATCCCTTTGTTCCACATGTCCTTGCGGCCAATAACGCTGCCCGAGACCGCGACCCGGCTCTGCCAGTCGATGCTGCGCAATCCCGAAAACCCCACGTGCTCGCCCTGGAGGCTCTCGACTGCGAACTGGACGCTTCCCTTTCCGGCCCTTTCGGCGGCGCTGAAGAACTCCTCCTCGGCGCCCCGGGTCAGCGGCCAATC
>JAIVTZ010000311.1:0-5196 GCA_049188105.1 Deltaproteobacteria bacterium
TCAGCGCGCTGCTGCACGCGGTGGCGGTGGTCAAGACCGGGGTCTTCGCGGTCGTTCGGGTCACCCTGTTCGTCTTCGGCGCCGACTGCATCCGCACCATCGGGGTTGACGGCACGTTCGTGTTCCTCGCTTCGTTCACCATCATCACCGCCTCGGTCATCGCCCTCACCCGCGACAACCTCAAGGCGCGTCTCGCGTTCTCCACCGTCAGTCAGCTGTCGTACATATTGCTCGGGGCGGCGCTGCTGACCCCGAGCGCCCTCGTCGGCGGGATCGTTCACATCACCTTTCACGCGGTCTCCAAGATCACCTTGTTCTTCTGCGCCGGGTCGATCTATGTCTCCTCGCATCTGACCGAGGTGAGCCAGCTCAACGGCATCGGCCGAAAAATGCCGTGGACCATGGCGGCATTCGCGGTCGCCACCCTGAGCATGATCGGAGTGCCGCCCGCCTGCGGCTTCGTGAGCAAGTGGTACCTGGTGAACGGTTCGCTGGAGCGAGACAGCATGGTCGTGCTGACGATGCTCATGTTCAGCTCTCTGCTCAACGCGGCCTACTTCGTCCCCATCGTCTACCGGGCCTTCTTCGGCAAGGAAAGACCCGTGGACGAGGAGGGAGCAGAGGTCAAAGAGGTTCCGCTGATAGTCGTGCCTCTCGTCCTGACCGCCGCCGGCAGCATCGTTCTGGGTCTGTTTCCCGAGTTTTTCATCACGCTGGCGGAAGGGGTGATCGGGTGAATATCTTCGAGAAGATCCTGGAGGACCCCAAGAGGTTCAAAAATCTCAAGCGGGCCGGCCTCGCTTCTCTGGCCGTCATCTTCCTCCTCGAGATTCTGGTGGTCAACGTTCTCCATCTCGGCCACCCACACTTCGGCTTCGAAGAGTTCCCCGGGTTCGGATCTCTGTATGGATTGATCTCGTGCGTTCTCATCATCGTGGTGTCCAAGCTGCTCGGAAAGCTGTGGCTGATGCGTCCAGAGGACTACTATGATTGACTGGGTTGATTGGATCCACCCGGGGTTGGTGCTGATTCTGGGCGCGATCCTGGTCCCCTTTCTGAGGGGCCGGGCAAAGCGGGTCTACCTGATCGCCCTTCCAGCTGCGGCCCTCGTCTGCTGTCTCCTCAGCGCCGAGGGCACCTTCGGCAGCTTCTCCATCCTCGGCTTCGATCTGGTGTTCGGCCGCGTGGACAGGCTCAGCCTCATCTTCTCGTATGTCTTTTCGATCATGGCCGTGGTCGGTTTCGTGTACGCCCTCCACGTCAGGGACGACGGCCAGCACATGGCGGCGCTCGTCTACGCAGGGGCCGCCCTCGGCGTCACCTTTGCCGGCGATTTCCTCACCCTCTTCCTGTTCTGGGAAGTGCTGGCCTTTTCGTCCGTGATTCTGATCTGGTCGAAGAGGACGAAAAAGGCTAACGGCGCCGGTTTCAGGTATCTGCTCGTCCACATCGCCGGGGGTCTGTGTCTTCTCGCCGGAATCGGCATCCACCTCGCGCAGACGGGGTCGATCGCATTCGACTCGATGATGCCCTTCAGCGGAGGGCCGGCGTTCTACTGCATCCTCATCGGTTTCATCCTCAACGCCGCGGTGCCCCCCCTCAGCGCCTGGCTCTCCGACGCCTACCCCGAGGCGACGATCACCGGGGCGGTTTTCATGACCGCCTTTACCACCAAGTCCGCGGTGTACGTGCTCATCCGGGCGTTCCCGGGAACAGAGATCCTGGTCTACCTCGGTGCGGTGATGGCGATCTACGGGGTTGTCTACGCGGTGTTGGAGAACGATGCCAGGCGGCTGTTGGCCTACCACATCATCAGCCAGGTCGGGTACATGGTGTGCGGAGTCGGACTGGGGACGACGCTCGCCCTCAACGGCGCCTCGGCCCACGCCTTCGCGCACATCCTGTACAAGGCCCTGCTGTTCATGGGGGCCGGTGCGGTGATGTACACCACCGGCAAGCGCAAGCTGACCGAGCTCGGCGGGATGTACAAGAGCATGCCGATCACCCTTGTCCTCTATATGATCGGCGGGTTCTCGATCTCGGCGGTGCCCCTGTTCAGCGGCTTCGTCAGCAAGTCGATGGTGGTGACGGCGGCCGCCGAGGACCACCGGCAGTGGATCTTTCTGATATTGACTCTGGCTTCAGCGGGTACCTTCCTCCACACCGGTCTCAAGCTTCCCTACTACATGTTCTTTGGCAAGGACGCGGGCATCCGGACCGGGGAAGCGCCCCGGAACATGCTGGTTGCGATGGGAATGTTGGCGGCACTGTGCATCCTCATCGGGCTCGCGCCGGGCATTCTGTACTCGCTGCTGCCGTTCGAAACCCAGTACGTTCCCTACACCGCCTTCCACGTGGTCTCGACCCTGGGTCTCCTGGGCTTCACCGCGCTCGGGTTCTTCCTCCTGCTCAAGCTGCTCAATCCCACACCCACCATCAGCCTCGACACCGACTGGTTCTATCGAAAGGGGGCCAAGGCGTTTGTACGGCTGGTTGCCAGGCCGCTGACCTGGATCGATGAAAACGTAGTCGGCCAGGCCTACGAGTGGATCGTGCGGGTCCCGGTGCTGGGTGTCGCGCAGCTCTTCCGAAAGGCCGATACCCACGTCGTCGACGGAACGGTTCACGCGTTGGGTTCAGGGACCCTCGCATTGAGCGGTGTGATCAGGGTCCTGCAAAGTGGACAGATCCACCACTACGCCATCGTCCTGGCCTTCGGGGCGCTCGCCCTGATCATCACCGGTCTGGTCGTCCTGTGAGGATGGTGGAGATGGAGACCACCCTTCCCGTCCTCGTTGATTATCCGGTGCTCACGGTGATCACATTTCTTCCGCTGGTTGGTGGTCTGATCCTGCTGTTCATGCGGGGCGAGCGTCTGATCCGCTGGACGAGTCTGCTGATAACGTCCGCAACGCTGATCCTGGCGCTGCCGCTCCTCACCGATTTCGACAAATCGACGTATCACATGCAGTTCGTGGAGATCCACCCGTGGATCGCCGCGTGGGGAATCGATTACGCGGTCGGCGTCGACGGAATCAGCGTCCTGTTCGTGGTGCTGGCGGCGCTGCTCAGCGTGCTCTGTGTGGCCGTGTCGTGGCGTGCGATCGATACCGGGGTCAAGGATTTCTTTTTGGCGCTCTTGATCATGGAGACGGCGATGATCGGCGTCTTCGTATCCCTGAATCTGTTTCTCTTCTACCTGTTTTGGGAGCTCATGCTGATCCCGATGTTCCTCCTCATCGGCGTCTGGGGCGGTCCGAACAGGGTGTACGCCGCCGTGAAATTCGTGTTGTTCACGCTTGCGGGCAGCGTCTTCATGCTGGTCGGGATCATCGTCCTCGTCGATGCCGCAGGGGGAACGTTCGACTTCCAAGCCCTTGCCGAGACTCGTCTTCCACCGGAGCTGCAGCTGTGGCTGTTCTTCGCGTTCTTGGCGGCGTTCGCGGTCAAAGTTCCGATGTTTCCGCTCCATACATGGCTCCCCGATGCCCACACCGAGGCGCCGACCGCCGGCAGCGTGATCCTGGCGGGAATTCTGCTCAAGATGGGCGCCTACGGCTTCATTCGGCTCTCTCTGCCTCTGTTTCCGGACGCCGTCCGGATGTTGCTCGTCCCGATGTTGGTGCTCTCCGTCGCCGCCATCATCTATGGCGCCTACGTCACCCTGGCCCAAAGCGATGTCAAACGTCTGATCGCGTACTCGAGCGTCAGCCACATGGGTTTCGTGACCCTCGGGATCTTCACCATCAGCCGGTCAGGAGTGGAGGGCGGGATCCTGCAGATGATCAACCACGGGATCGTGACCGGAGCGCTGTTCCTGTGCGTGGGGATCATCTACGAACGCACCCACTCGAGGGAAATCGAGGATTACGGCGGGCTGTCACGTCTCGCACCCGTATTCTCGACCTTTTTCGCCCTCTTCTGCCTGGCGGCGATCGGCATGCCCGGGACGAACACCTTCATCGGCGAGTTCCTGATCATCAGTGCCGCGTTCAGATTCGGGGCGGTTTACGGCGCCCTCGCGATCGTCGGGGTGCTGCTGGGCGTGACCTACATGTGTTGGCTGTTCTACCGAATGGTCCTGCGGCCAATCAGACCGAAGATGGAGGAGACTGTCTTCGATCTCGGCCCTCGCGAGGTGCTCTTGCTGGCACCGCTGGTCGTGCTGGTGATTCTGATCGGGGTGCAGCCCGAACTGGTTCTCAGCTACATGCACACATCCGTTGAGCATCTGCTCGGACAGATCGGGGCGGTGGGGCCATGACTGAGGTAGCGGCGACCTCCGGAGGTGTCCAGTGGGCGGAACTCGCATACCTCACACCCGAGTTGATTCTGGTCGGGGCGGCGTCGGTCCTGATCATCCTCGATCTTCTTTTCAGGAGAAAGGAGATCGTCGCGTTCGCCGGCGTGTTGGGGTGCCTGGCGGCCATATTCGCGAGTGCCGCGCTGTTTGTGTCCACCGACAGCGCCACCGTCTTCAACGGCATGTTCGTCTTCGACGGTTACGGCAGCTTCTTCAAAATCTTCTTCTATCTCACCTGCATCCTCACCATCTGTATGTCTCTGAAATATCTAGAGGTCGAGGGCGTGGCATTTGGCGAATACTACGCACTGCTGCTTCTGGCCACTGCCGGCATGGCGTTCATGGCGTCGGCCGCGGACTTGATCGTGTTGTTTCTGGGTCTCGAGCTGATGACACTGAGCACGTACGTGCTGATCGGGATCAGGAGGGACAGCCTCCGGTCCAACGAGGCGGCCATCAAGTACTTCCTCCTGGGCGGTTTCTCGACGGCGTTTCTGCTCTATGGGATTGCGCTCATCTACGGTCTGACCGGAACCACGCAAATCGACTCGATCGCGGCCTTTGTGGCCGATCCGGCAAGCGAAGGAGGCGCTTTGCTCGTGCTTCCGGTGAGTCTTCTCGTGGTCGGATTCGGTTTCAAGATCTCGGCTGCCCCGTTTCACATGTGGGCGCCCGATGTGTATGAAGGCGCACCGACCGCGGTGACGGCGTTTCTCTCGGTGGGATCCAAGGTCGCCGGCTTTGCGGCGCTCGGCCGAGTTCTCACGGTCGCGTTCAGACCGGTTCCGGAGTTGTGGACAGCGCTGTTGGTGGTGCTGGCCGTCCTCTCGATCGGGGTTGGGAGCATCCTCGCCCTGACCCAGACCAACATCAAGCGAATGCTCGCGTACTCC
>JAIVTZ010000312.1:0-5194 GCA_049188105.1 Deltaproteobacteria bacterium
TCGAGGTGCCGGGCGATCAGTACCTTGATGAGCGACTGACGGGGCACGCCGAGCCGTGACGCCTCGCGGTCGAGCGACTCGATCATCCAGACCGGGAAGTCCACATTCACCCGCCGCTGCTCGTGGCCGGGACGCCTCGCCCGGGTCAGGTCGAGGTATCTGGTGACGTCCTCACCGGCGTCGAACTTCTTGTCGAGCTCCTTGGCTTTAACTTTCATACAGCGCGATCTCCTCTTCCCGCGACCGGCGGACCGAAATGATTCGAATACGATCTTCCCGGTAGGTCACGATCCCCGACCAGTGGTGTTCGTCTATTTTGCCCACGACCAGGAACCGTGATTCGTCAATCGTCCGCGCCGGGATCTCGATCAAATCCGGGTCCTCCCACAACGCCTGCGCTTCGCCGAAATCGATCCCGTGCTTCTTCAGGTTCGAGCGACTCTTCCGTTGATCGAACTCGAACTCCATGGTATAGAAATTATACCTTCGATATACACCTGTCAACAAGTAGGGGTGGCACCCATGCAATGCATCAATGCGGAACGTTGCACCCATGCGCACCGGCTACCCGCCGGAAATCGAGTTGCGGCTCGTGACGCACCGCCACGAGCGGGTGGCCGATAACTCGGTCAGGTAGCGCATCGCCGAGCGCGGCGGAAGCGGTATGATATCGCCGGACTGAACGACGATTCAGTTCTTGGAGGCGCCGCCCATGAGTCGTGTTCTGGAGGAGCTGCTACACCTACTGAAGCTCGAGGCCGTCGGTGACGACGTCTTTCTGGGCCAGAGCCAGGATCTCGGATGGGGCCGCGTCTACGGGGGCCAGGTGCTGGGTCAAGCCCTATCGGCAGCCGAAAGGACAGTCGACTCGACCCGACTGGCCCACTCGCTCCACGGCTACTTCCTCAGACCCGGCAATCCCAAAGAGCCGATCGAGTACCAGGTGGAGCGGACCCGGAACGGCCGGAGCTTTTCCACCCGACGGATCCGGGCGGAACAGGGTGGGCGTCCGATCCTCTTTATGGCGGCATCGTTCCAGACTCCCGAGACCGGCCTCGAACATCAGGATGCGGCGCCGGACGTTGCCGGCCCGGACGGCCTGTTGTCCTACACCGAGCTGATCCGCAAACACGCCGATCTTCTGCCCAAGGTGATGAGTGACTGGGCCATGATGGATTTTCCCATCGAGATGAGGCCGGTCAAGGTCTCCGACCCCATGAACCCGACTCCCTCGGAACCGGTCCAGCACGTCTGGCTCCGAGCCAGATCGAATCTACCCGACGATCCCGCCCTTCACCGGTACCTGTTGGCGTATGCCTCGGACTTCATCTTGCTGGACACCGCGTTGCTGCCACACGCCAGGAGCTACTGGAAGGGCAGCGTCCGGGCGGCCTCCATCGACCACGCCATGTGGTTCCACCACGACTTCAGAATGGACGACTGGTTGCTCTACGCCCTGGACAGCCCCAGTGCCGCCGGCGCCCGGGGTTTGGTCCGTGGGCAGTTCTTCGATCCACGTGGGGTGCTCGTCGCTTCGGTGGCGCAGGAGGGGCTGATGCGTCCCGTGGACCCGAGCTGACCGGGCTCGTCGTGTTGCCGAAAGCGCGGCCGTGCCCAATCGTATAGATGGGTGCGCACCGATCCAATGGGACGAAAGGTGCATCGCACCGGGTATTGACTTCTTCACATTGGACAACGCAAAGCCACAAAGTGATACGCGGCACCCATCCGGCACCCATCAGCCCCTCTCTCAATGCAACAATGCGAAGGGTGGGGCACCCATGGAGGTCTTGCCGTTTACGATTCGCCGCAGGTTGTCGATCTATGAGCCGATCGGATCTCCTGGAGGTGGCTTGGTTGCCGGAGGTGGCGGCATCTGCGGCGGAAGACCCCTCTCGAGGTAGCGCCCGATCTCGGCTGCCAGAGCGGCGCGGTGGGCGGCCTCGGCCGAACCGCCACCCGTACCACCTGCGAGATCGATACGTAGCTCGGCCATATTGGCATCGACCCGTGATCGCACCGCGGGACTGGTTTCCGAGTTGGCCGAGAGACCGATCAGACCGTCGACCGTCACCGTTTGAACAACGCGGCGTATCTCGACCAGCCGTTCCTCGGTTGGAGGGGGCGATTCGAAGGTCTTCCCGATGATGGCGGCCAGCACCAACTCGAGCCCAGGCTGCGCCGGGTCGCGGCGGTGAAAATCCACCAGACGGGCGGAGCGTTCGGGCTGCAGGAGTCCCGAGACCACCATCTCGGAGGCGGTCGCGGCCGCCCCCAAGGGATCCAAGACCGGATCGGTGCGTCCGCGAAAGAGCTCGCGGTGAGCCTCGTAGCCAAAGGGCCGTGGGGGGATGATCCTGAGGATGGACTCCGGGATATCGAGAGCGGCCGGGTCGAGGATCGACAGAATCACGTCCAACGCCCGCTGTTGCCGTGCGGCATCGAGGTAATTCGTCGGTGGTTGTCGATCGCCGCGCACCGCGAATGTGTAGTCGAGCCCGCCGACCACCTTGAGCGCCGCCAAAAGCTGATACCTGTGGTGCAGATAGAGCGGCACCAGCACCGCCTCGAGCTCCGCCAGCGGCGTTCCCTCGGGCACCACCGATTCGCCAAAGCGATCGAGCGCGATCTGCCGGACCTTGAGGGTGTGTGCGAGCGCCTCGACCGGGTCGGCGCCGTTGTCCCACAGATTGGCCAACGGGTGGGCCGCACCGGCCGGCCGCGCATCGGCGTCGGAGAGAAAAACAAGCCCCCGGTCGAGTCCCTCCAGAACGATCGTCTCGAGCTCGGCCGCCTCGTCGGCACCGGGTGGAAACTGGGCATAGGCGCGGCGAATGGTTTGCAGATCCCAGGCGCCGACCCCGACCCCGTACGCTTCCGAGAAATCGAGCTCGCCGTTGTCGTCGATTTTGACCAGGGGCGCCGGATAGTCCATCACCGATTCTCGGCCATAGGTGCTGGCGGCGAAGTTGTGGGTCAGACCCAGGGTGTGGCCCACCTCGTGCGCCGAGAGCTGGCGGATTCGGGCGAGCGCGATCTCCACCGGGTCGTCCGCCTCCCCACTGCCGAGATTGTCGGCGCCGGCCAACCCCTGGAAGAGGAGCCGATCCTGGCGGACCCGCAACGAGCCCAACGACACGTGGCCCTTGATCATCTCGCCGGTCCGCGGGTCGACGATACCGCCACCGTAGGACCACCCCCTCGTCGACCGATGGACCCACTGGATGACGTTGTAGCGTGCGTCGAGGTTGTGGGCCCCTTCGGGCATCAGCTCGACACGGTAGGCGTCGATGAAACCCGCCGCTTCAAAGGCCTGCGCCCACCAGCTCGCTCCCTCCACCAGCGCCGAACGCACCGGTTCGGGGACGCCCCGGTCGACGTGGTAGACGATCGGTTCGACCACCGTCGAACGCGCCGCCGTCGGGTCGGTCTTTTGCAGTCGGTGGCGGACGATCCGCCGTTTTTCGAGCGGTTGATCGAGGGGTGTGGCGTAGTCGGCGAACGAAATCGCGAACGAGCCCGCACGTGGGTCGAACTCACGCGGTTGGTAGCCGTCGTCGGGCAGCCGCAGGAAAGAGTGATGCTGGGTCAGAGTCACCCATTCAGGCGACGGCGCCGTCTCGCGGACGAATGCACCCGGTTTGGCGCCGTGAAATGTCAGCAGCGCCTCGAGCTCTACATTTTCCGGAAAGACCAGACAGCTGTCGAGATCGACCGCACTCCGGTTCTGGTCGAGGGAAAATTTTCCCTGCTCGGAGCGTTCGAGCCGCCTCGCCGATCCGTGCGCATCGCGCACCACAAAGGAGGTGAAATCAACCAGCACCCGCCCGTCGCCATCCTCGGCGACAATCGCGCCACCCCACAGCACCGATCGCGCAAAGGACTGCCGCACCGCCCGCTGCTCGTTGGGGTCCTCAGAGAGCGCCCTGAAACCGAGGTTGACTTCCTCGACCAGCACCCGTCCACCGACGCGGCGAAGACCGACCAGGCGCGCCGGTCCGATCTGCCCGCGATCGAGACCGACGTCGTTCGATCCGAGACCGGTCACCAGCCCCTCGACATAGAGGAACCGGTGGCCGATATCCTCATCTGTGGCGGCCGGCAGCTCGAGCATGACCCTGCCGCGTTGTTGGTCGAGATAGAGGGTCAGCAACCCGTCTTTCTTCTCCAGCCCCCCCACCTGGCTCGCCACCCCGGGCAGCGGAGTTGGAGCCTCGGTGGCGGACGACGCACCAGCGACCGCACACAGGACAAGGACGGCGAAGCCAACTGTAAAGCAACGGTGATTCATAGCCCCCCCAGAATCGAATCGTCGCGTCAGCCTATCACCGCCGCTGAGTCCTGAAACGCAGCTCGACGGTCATCGTCGGTGGATGCATTCGCCGCAACCGGGCCGCGCGAATCACCTCGCCGGCCCCCGGTGCGAGGTCGCCCTCGACCCGCAGGTACACGACAGCGTCGTCCGACAGTCGGTCGAACTCGTCGCGAAGAACCTGCTCGAGATTCTCGGGGGCGAGACCCGTGGCGTCCGCCGTGACCACCTCCATGGGGCGCGCCGGCAGCTCGTGGAACCGCCATTCCGCAAGGCGTCCGCCGGTGGTGGCGTCAGGTTCGATGTCGAGAGTCAGGTATCCCTTGGGCTCGTCCCGTTCGGCGAGGCTGGTGCGCTCGACCGATCCGGGGTAAAGGACCGGCGAACAAAGGACTTGACCCGACAGATCGTGGGTCAGGATCTGGGAGCGGTGGATGTGGCCGCAGAGAACCGCCGCGAATCCCGACGGAATGTCACAACCGCGAACGATATCGTCCCCTCGACGGAAGGTGTAGCCCTTGACCCGTGAGCCCTCGACGGTCTGGTGGAGGCACAGAAGCCGCACATCGGCCTCGACGGCGAGGGCGCCGGTGGCTTCCACCAAGGCACTAAACTGACCGCACACCTGGTCACGCTCGCACGGGAAACCGCCGATCGCCACCCGAGTCCCCCCCATCACCAGCGCCACCGTTCGCGGGCGGTCGAAGATGTGCAGGCAGCGGTGGCTCGCCAATAACGGATAGGGCAAGGCCGAGCGCTCGTGGTTGCCCGGCACGAGCACGAGCCGGTGGCCGGCCGTGACCTCGCCCAACTCCTCGAAGAGCGGTCGGACCAGCTCGAGCAGCTCGGCCACATGGCCGCTCGCCCCCTCGAAGGCCACCT